>NZ_LTCZ01000052.1:0-81035 GCF_001583455.1 Rhodococcus sp. LB1
CCCCCACGACGACATCGCCGTTCGCACTGGTGGACCCGTGCCACAGACCCATGCCGGGCACGTGGCTGTACCGCTCGCCGTCCACGCCCTCACTGGCGTCCTCGGTGACCTCGAACCGCAGCATCGGCCAGGCGCGAAGCGCGTTGACCAGCCGCGAGGCGGTGCCGACAGGCCCCACCCAGCTGGTGGTCGCGCGCAGAACGCCGTTGGAGGCCGGCTGCGAGGTCCATTTCAGGTTGGCTCGGCAGTCGAGGGTCGCGGTCAACGCCCACTCGATATGGGGGCACAACGCGGCGGGCGACGAGTGGATGTAGACAACACCAGCCGTCGCGTCCGCGAACTGATTCAATGCGCGCACTCGAGCCTCCTGCTTCGACGAGGGACGTCTTCCCCAACGGCCTCAGTCGGTGTGTGCAGCACGCTCGGTTGACCAGTGTGCCTTGTGATGCCTGTGTTGCGCCAGTGATTCGAGCAATCGGTGTGTCATCATCTTCTGCGTTCCGAGAGGATACCGTCGCTCAGCTCGGTCCACAGGGGCTTGGCCCAGTCGCCGAAATCCCGGTCCGTCAACGCGACGCACGCCAGTCCGGCGGCCGGATCGACCCACAGGAATGTGCCGGACTGACCGAAGTGGCCGAACGTCCGCGGCGAGTTCCCGGTGCCCGTCCAGTGCGGGCTCTTGTCCGAACGGATCTCGAATCCCAGACCCCAGTCGTTGGGCCGCTGTGAGCCGTATCCGGGCAGGATTCCGTCCAGTCCGGGAAACTGCACGGATGTGGCGTCCGTGAACGTCTGAGGCGAAATGAGGGCCGGGCGGAACAGTTCTGCTGCGAACAGGCCGAGATCGCCCGCCGACGCCTGCGCTCCGTGGCCGGCGGGCCCGACGAGCGCGGACGCGCCCATCGACAGTGGCGCGAAGACGGATTCCGCGACGTAGGAGGCGAAATCGATCGACGTCTCGGCGGTGAGGAAGTCGGCGAGCAACTCGTAGCCGGCGCTCGAGTAGATCCGCTTGCGCTCCGGTGCCGTCTGCACACGGTTCGCGTCGAACGCCAGACCCGACGCGTGCGCCAGCAGGTGACGCACCGTCGAGCCCTCCGGGCCTGCGGGCTGGTCGAGTTCGACGGCCCCCTCCTCGGTGGCCACCAGGACTGCGTACGCGCAGAGCAGTTTGGTCACCGAGGCCAGGGGGAAGACTCGCTGCTGGTCGCCGTACTCGCCGATCACCCCTTCGTCGCGCGACAGGACCACCGCCGCAGCGTTGTCCACGGGCCATCGGGCAATCTGATCGAGACTCTGCACCCGGTCAGCCTACGAGAGCGGCCCGCGGTCAGCTGCGGCGAGCCGTCACCAGTCGGCTTCGGTGTACCGGATGACGCCGCGAATGTTCTTGCCGTCGAGCATGTCCTGATACCCGTCGTTGACACCTTCGAGGGTGTAGGTGCGGGTGATCATGTCGTCGAGGTTCAGCTGCCCCGACTTGTACATGGCCAGCAGGTTCGGGATCTCGACCCGGGCGTTTCCGCCGCCGAAGATGGTGCCCTTCAGGTCCTTCTGCAGCATCGAGAAGAGGAACAGGTTCAGCTTGACGTCCATGTCGGTCATCGCGCCCATGGCCGTGACGACACACGTGCCGAACTTGCTGGTGAGCAACAGGGCTTCCTCGACGTATTCGCCGTGCATCTCCCCGACCGTGATGATCGTCTTCTGCGCCATCAACCCGTTGGTGAGCGCGATGATCGGCTCGATTGCGGCCGCGGCACTCTCGAACGCGTGGGTGGCCCCGAACTTCAGCGCCTGTTCCCGCTTCCACGGCACCGGGTCGATGGCGAAGATCTGGCGCGCCCCGGACGCCACCGCGCCCTGCAGTGCGCTCATGCCCACGCCGCCGACACCCATGATGACGACGGATTCGCCCGGCTTCACCTCCGCCATCCGCGTGGCCGAACCCCACCCGGTGGGTACGCCGCAGCCGACCAGCGCGGCGACGTCGAACGGAATGTCCTTGTCGATCTTCACGACCGACGTCTCGTGCACGACCATGTACGGCGAGAACGTCCCGAGGAGACACATGGGGATGACGTTCTCGCCGCGCGCGTGGATGCGGAAGGTGCCGTCGCTGATCGCCAGCCCGCTCAGGAGTCCCATCCCGAGGTCACAGAGATTCTGGTGTCCCGCCGAGCACGCCGGACAGCGTCCGCAGGCGGGCACGAACGAGAGCACGACGTGGTCGCCCACTTCGAGGTCCTTCACCTCCGGCCCCAGTTTGGTGATGACGCCGGACCCTTCGTGCCCGCCCATCACCGGGAAGGACGCCATCGGCATCGAACCGGTGACGATGTGGTGGTCGGAGTGGCACATTCCGGCGGCTTCCATGCGAATCTGCACCTCGCCCGCAACCGGATCGCCGATCTCGATCTCCTCGACCGACCACGGCTCGTTCAGGCCCCACAGGATCGCACCCTTGGTCTTCATGTGACTCCCAACCCTTCATTCATGTCTGCGCATCTGCTGATGTGACGATAGACACAAACGGTCCGAATTGGAACACGTTCTACCGAATCGGGTCCGGGAATCCGAAACTGTTACCCCGACACGTCGTGGAGATGGTGGATCGGATCGTGGACGAAGTACTTGGCCAGCGACTCCACCGAGAAGGATGCGCCGTCGCTCCGCCGTCCGGTCCGCACCCGGAATTCCGGCGCGACGGCCTCGAAGTCGTCCGCCACCGCCGCGCCGGCCGCACGCAGCTCGGCGTCCACGACGGCCGGATCCTGCTCGTTGTAGCGCTCGGCGACCGCGGTCTCGTCCTGATCCCAGTTCGGGAACAGTGGGTCCGTCTCATCGAGCATGAGCCGGAGCCGGACGTCGAAGATCCGGAACACGTCGCGAACGTGTGCGGCGTACTCGAGCGCCGACCACGTCTGCTCGTCCGGCCGGACCGTCACATCGGGGCGGGTGAGGACCGGCGACCATGCCTCCGCGTTCGCCCGGACCAGCGCCGGAATGTCCTCGTACCGGGTTGCCGCCGAGTCGAACCCGCAGTCGGGGCACGCCCGGTCGAGGACCCACGTCCAGTTCTTCGTGTCGGGAGTGATCGCCATGGCCGTCATCGTAGAGCGACCACAGATCCCGACCCGCGAGTGCCGCGGTGCGGAATTCGGCGGTTCGCCGTCGACGCGTCACATCGCCGAGGGTTACGGGTTCGCGATGGACCGATTCCGCCGAGCAACTCCCGATTGCCTGGGAACGCGTCGATCCGCCGGCCTAGTCCGGGCCGATAACCAGTGCAGGATCATCGGCGTTCCGAAGCAGCGGTCCTGCCGGATTCTCCCGCACAACACTGAACGCTCGACTGCTCGAGTCGATGTTTCCTGACAACAGTCTGTCCATCTACCGTGAAAAGCGGTCAGAGCGTAGGTAGTCCCCCGAAACATGGTTATCATCGGGCTATCAGAAGGGCCGCCGAGTCGCGCCTCTATGACGGAGAGGGCACACTTCCCATGGATGCACATCAACTGTTCGCGGCAGTCTCGAGGCTGACGGAGAAGCTGTTCCCCCGCGAACGTCGTTCGCATACCACCCGTGCCCGCACTCAGGTGAACGTATCCCCGGATGCGACGCCCGCTGCCGCGACGCCGGACACCACCGAGCACCCGATCGTTCAGAGCTTGTAACCGATCGTCCGGAGCAACGCCTTGCGGTCGGCGACGTCGGCATCGGTCTCGACACCGGCGGGTGGGCGACCGTCGATCACGCCGGCAATCCCCCGGCCGAGTTCCGTCTCCGCCACGATGATTTCGACGGGGTTGGCGGTGGCACAGAAGATGCCGCACACCTCCGGCACCTGCTTCAGTGTGTTCAGGACGTTCACCGGGTAGCCGTCCTCCAGGAACACGAAGAACGAGTGTCCTGCGCCGACAGCAACAGCGTTGCGGGTGGCCAACTCGACGAGACGGTCGTCGTTGCCGGAACAGCGCACGAGGCGAGGCCCCGAGGCTTCGCAGAACGCGATACCGAACCGGATGTGGGGGCTCACTCCCACCAGCGCCTCGTGCACGTCCTCGACGGTCTTGATGAAGTGGGACTGTCCGACGATCACGTTCATGTCGTCGGGCTTGTCGATCGCCACAACCTGAAGCTCCACGATGGCCTCCTCGAATGCCTTTCAGTCTGCCCCGCTCCGGCACGGAGAACAACGACGTAGCGGGCGTTCGACATCGGGGGTCCGCGGAAAACGGTGACTGAGCTACCGCCCCATCGCCGCACTACGCGTGATCGCGGCGTGCCGATGTTACCGTGCGCCCGCCGCGGGCGCGTAGCCGGGACGAACCCGCCCTGACAGGACTTTTCGTGGTCGGCGGACCACATCGGTGTCCCGACGTGGACGCTGCCTCGTCACCGTGTGTGCGAACGCGCCTCCCGGGGTACGCGGATGTGATCCGCACTGCGGAGGACTATGAGACGGGAGCACAGGATGAGCGTCGAACGACCAGGACCGGAACCGGAAGATGCGCCGGCGCTCGACGACGGAGGGGGCGTTCAGCCGGGTGACACGCCACCGGATGCCGGCCAGACCTCGGGGTTGTCGCATCCGCAGCCGATGCCGGGCCGGACGGTGCCGATCCTCGCGTTCATCGTGGTCGGGCTACTCGTCCTCGCGGTCGCGGCCTTCTTCGTCGCCCGCGTGTTCGCGTTGTTCGACTGAGGTGACCGGCGCCGGTGCGTCGGCGACGAGTTCGTACCGTCGCCCGTACGTTTCGACGAGGGCCTCGATCGCGGCGACCACCGGCACCGACACCAGGGCGCCGACCGGGCCGAACAGCGAGGCGCCCACGATCACCGATCCGAACGCGACCGCGGGGTGGATCGAGACTGTCGCGGACGTGATGCGCGGGTGCAGCACGTAGTTCTCGATCTGCTGGTAGACGGTCCCGAACACGATCACCCACACACCGTCCATCGGCTGGGACGCCGCCGCGATGATCGCGGGGAGCGCGATCGCGAGGTAGGTGCCCAGGGTGGGGACGAACTGCGAGACGATGCCGGTCCACAACGCCAGCGGCAGCCAGTAGGGCACGCCGATCGCCACGAGGAAGATGCCCGTGGCGACCGAACTCACCGCAGCGAGGATCAGCCGCGACACCACGTATCCGCCGGCCTTCTCGACCGAGATCTCCCAGACCACCGAGATGACTCGCTGTTGCCGCGCCGGAAACCAACTCGAGATCGTGCGGCGAAGCGCAGGCCCCTGCGCGGACATGTAGAACACGAACAGCAGCAGCGTCAGCATCTGGAATACGACGCCGAGCAGCGAGGACAACACGCCCAGCACTCCCGGCGTGAATCGTTCGGCGAGGTCTCGGATGGTTTCGGGCGTGAGGCGGATGAGGTCCTCACCGGTCGCGAAGTCGGTGTCGAACACACGATTGGACCAGTCGGTCACCGAGGACAGCGCGTCCGGCAGCGCCTTGAGGAGCTGGGCGAGTTGCTGCGCGAGCAGGGTCCCGAACAGGGCCAGGAAGCCGATCGCGAAGACGAACAGTGCGAACAGCACCAGCCCGGTGGCGGCTCCGCGCCGCAACCCCCGGCGCTCGAGCCAGTCGACGACTGGTTCGAGGGTGATACTGAACAACCACGCGAGGAACAGCAATTCCAGGAATCCGCGCAGGTTGACGAACAGCCATCCCGACAATTGGTAGGCGGCGACGGCCAGCAGAACGTAGAGAATCGAGGGCAGCAGCCACCGCGGGGCATCGCGGGTGCCGAAGCGCCCGATCGACCCTGTCCGCTCGGTTTCGCCGCCGTCCTCGCTCATCGCACACCCCGCGGTCGATTGCTGCCGATACAGCGGGAATGTACTCGTCCGGGAGGGCGCACCGATCCGAATTGGCCGGGCGCAGCAGAAAACCCCGCCCGGATGAACCGGGCGGGGTTTCGATGCTCCCCCGGCTGGACTCGAACCAGCAACCGTCCGATTAACAGTCGGAAGCTCTGCCAATTGAGCTACAGGGGATTATTCTGCTGTGCTTCGCCGTTCCCGGCGATGCGAGAGAAACTGTAGCGCATAGCCCCACCCCAGTACCAAATCGCCTGCCTGTCGACGCATCAGGCAGGATGGGTGCAGGTCGTTGTGCGTCGGGAGGAAGCGGGAATGATGCGGTTGTTGATCGGTATCGCTGCGGGGTACGTGCTGGGTACGCGAGCAGGACGTGCGCGCTACGAACAGATCAGCCGGGCCACCAAGGCCGTGGCCACCAGCCCGGCCACGAGGAAGGTGCTGCAGATGTCGCGTCAGAAGCTGTCCGACTCCCTGAACACTCAGCCGAAGCTCGAGCCCATGAAACCGCTCGACGAGGAAACGACCATCCTGGTTCCCCAGGATCAGCTCAAGAAGAAGTAGCCGGGCAGCGGCCGGTTCAGCCGGCCATCCCGTCCCGGTTGGTGTCGCCGATCGCCTGATCGAGCAGGCTGCGGCGGTACTGCTCCAGGGCAACGAGGTCGCCGAGCAGCGAATGGAACTCGTCCGACGCCGTCGCCGGTGAGATGCGCTGCAGCTTGGACTTCAGTTCCGCCACCTGCTCTCCCACCCACACCTCCTGCAGGCGTGCGATCACGCCGGAGATGTATCGCGGCACGGTGTCCTCTTCGGCGGGCAACGGCTCGACGGCGAGTTCCGACACGAGGGACGCCGCGGTGACGTCGTCGACTCCGCGGCTGACCGCGTCGACCCACTCGCCGCCACCGAGTCCTGCGCTGGTGCCGCCGGACGCGATCATCGACTCACGGATCACGACGTACGTCGGATGGGTGAACGTCTCCACCGGCAGCGAGTCGAACACGGTGCCCGCGATCGCCGGGTACTGCAACGCGCCCTTCAGTGCCTCGCGCTGCGCCCACAGCGTCGGATCGTTCGGCCGGGGCCGCGAGAGGCCGACCGGCAACTGCGGTGTGTCCTGGTCCTCGTCCCGGGAGGCCTTCTTCTTCAGCGGCGCAGGCAGCGACCCGCGGGTGGACGCCCGCTTGCGCGCCTCGTCCCGCACCCGCTGCCGGACGGCGGCGATGTCGTCCCAGCCCACCCAGCCGGACAACTGGACGGCGTAGCTGTCACGCAGCGTCGCTTCCTTGATCTGGGCGACCACCGGCACGGTGCGCCGCAGCGCCTCGACCCGGCCCTCGGCGGTCTCGAGGTCGTGCTCGGTGAGGATCGACTTGACCACGAACTCGAACATCGGTGTGCGACGCGCCACCAGGTCGCGGACCGCGGCGTCACCGGACTTCTGCCGCAACTCGCACGGGTCCATGCCCTCGGGTGCCACGGCGACGAAGGTCTGCCCGGCCATCTTCTGGTCACCCTCGAACGCCTTCATCGCCGCGGCCTGGCCGGCGGCGTCGCCGTCGAACGTGTAGATGATCTCGCCGCGAAAGTAGCTGTCGTCCATCAGCAGTCGCCGCAGCATCGCGAGGTGGTCCTCACCGAACGCGGTGCCGCAGGCGGCGACGGCGGTCTTGACCCCGGCCAGGTGCATCGCCATGACATCGGTGTATCCCTCGACCACCACGGCCTGATGCCCCTTGGCGATGTCGCGCTTGGCGAGGTCGAGCCCGAACAGCACCTGAGACTTCTTGTACAGCATGGTTTCCGGCGTGTTGACGTACTTGCCGGGCATGGTGTCGTCGTCGAACAACTTGCGGGCACCGAACCCGATGACGTCGCCGGACAGGTTGCGGATCGGCCAGAGCAGGCGCCGGTGGAAGCGGTCGATGTGACCACGGCGCCCGGCCTTCGACAGGCCCGCGGCCTCGAGCTCCTTGACGTCGAAACCCTTGCCCAGCAGGTGCTTGGTGAGGATGTCCCAGCCGTCGGGTGCATACCCGCACCCGAACTGCTGCGCGGCCTGCGCGTCGAAGTTCCGTTCCGTCAGGTAGTCGCGGGCCGCCTGCGCGTCGGGCTCCTGCAGGCGCGCCGAGTAGAACTCCTGTGCGGCCGCGTTGGCCGCGACCAGACGGGAGCGGGTGCCGCGGTCGCGTTGCACCGAGGTGCCGCCGCCCTCGTACGAGATGGAGTAGTTCAACCGGTCGGCGAGCTGCTCGACGGCCTCGACGAAACTGATGTGGTCGATCTTCTGGAGAAACGAGTAGACGTCGCCGCCCTCGCCGCACCCGAAGCAGTGGTAGTGCCCGTGGTTGGGCCGCACGTGGAACGACGGCGACTTCTCGTCGTGGAACGGGCACAGCCCCTTCATGGAGTCGCCGCCCGCGCGCTTGAGGGAGACGTACTCCCCCACGATGTCCTCGATCCGTGTGCGCTCGCGAATGGCCGCAACGTCACGATCAGGGATTCTGCCAGCCACGGAGGACAGTCTAGGCGCTCTTCCGCAGTCCGAACTTCCGCCTCGGTGTCAGCAGTTCGACGGGGCGGGAATCCCGGCGAATCGGTCGCCGAGATAGCCGAATGCGGGGCCGGCACCGAGCATGGTGGCGGTGCCGTGGTCGGCGCCCGGGATCACGTCGAACTGCACGCGCGCACCCTGTGAGCAGTACCGGGCGACGGTGTTCTGCACCGGCCCGATGGCGACGAGGGGGTCCGCACTGCCGTGCCAGACGAACATCGGCGTCCTCGGGACTCCCGGATACAGTTCGACGCTGTTCTCGTCCATCACCGAGCGGCCGGACGGATCGGCGAGGATCCCGGGACCGTTGGTCAGGTCGGGCAGCGACCTCCCCGCACCGGCGCCGAGGATCGAGTCGGTGCACATGTTGCTCATCTGCGTGCGGAGGTCGAGTCCCTCACCGTTGAGGCCGTCCCCCAGCGGTGAACGCGTCGGGTATTCACGCTCGAGCCCGATGGCGGCCGCGAAACCCAGGCCGAACGCCTGCGAGCGGGTGCCGCCCAGACGGTCGGCCAGTTCACCGATGTTGACCGGTGTGCCGCCCTGGGCGGCGCCGACGATGTTCAGTTCCGGGGCGTAGGTGGGTGCGAGCGCCGCGGCCCAGTTGGTCGCCATGGCGCCGCCCGAGTAGCCGGCCAGCCCGACCGGACTGCCTCCGAGTCCGGCCTCCGGGAGCCGCTGCGCGGCGCGGACGCCGTCGAGGACGAGGCGGCCGCCGAGTTTCGCGGCCCCGTACGCGCTGGTCGGTCCGAGGTGGTCGGGCACGGCGACGGCCCAGCCCCGCGCGAGCAGGGCGTTGAGGGCGGGCCCCTCCTGGATTCCGCCGTTGAACAGCTGATGCGACGGCGCGCACTCGAGCCCGAGCGCGTTGACGAACGGCTGATAGGACACCAGCGGCCGGTTCGCGGGAGTGCCGCGAGGTACCAGCACCGTGGTGATCGCGGCGATGGGCGCTCCGGCGGAGTTGGTCGACTTGTACTTCACCTGCCAGGCGTCGGCGGTGGGGAAACCGGTGGCGGCGACCGGTCGGCTCGCCAGCACGTCACCGTCGGCGCGGGCCCTGACGTCGGCGGGCGCACCGTAGAACGGATCTGGGTCCGCGAACGGGTACACGGGCGCGGCCTGTGCCGCGGGTGGGGCCGGCAGGGCGGCGCCGACCGCCACCGCCAGCGCTGCGGACGTCGAACCGATGATCTTGCGCACTGCAGACTTCATCCGGTCTCCCTGACCATTGGGTGCAAGCTGTCTGTAGACCTATTCGTAGCACCGCGGTGGCCGGACGGGTCCGACTTCCGGCTTTGTCAGCCCCAGCTCGCCTGGGCTCCGAGACTGGACTTGTCGACGCGTTCGAGCCGGCTCTCGGTGTAGGAGGCGATCTGGTCGACGACGACCCGGACGCGTGCGGGATCGTCGGCCGCCGCGTTCCAGGCGGGAATCAGGATCGGGTCGAGACCGGCGGGTGCGGTCGCGAGCAGCCATTCGGCGACGCGGTGCACGCGGTCACGCTGGCGTGCCTGGCGTGCCCGGTGGCCGGCATCCGACATCACGTAGTTCAGCGCGAACGTCTTGAGCAGCGCCACCTCCGCCGCGACGACCGGCGGGACCACCAGGTCGGCGTCGTACCGGGCGACCGGCTTGTCGCCGTGGACGTCGCGGGTCCCGATGATCGCGGCGGTCGCGAACCGGCCAACCAGTTCGCTGGTGAGGTTCTTCAGGGCGACCGAACTGGTGAGCGTGCCGTCGTAGCTGCCCACCTCGACGACGACGGGCAGAAGACTCAACCGCGTCGCGGCCTCGACCAGGTCCTCGACGTCGAGTCCCGGGAACTCCGACGCACCGAACTCGGCGAGGGCCCGCTGGTCCACCGGATCGGCCAGTGAACGCAGATCGATGCGGCCGTCGATCACGCCGTCCTCGACGTCGTGCACGGAGTAGGCGACGTCGTCGGCCCAATCCATGACCTGCGCCTCGAGGCATTGGTGGCCGTCGGGGGCGCCCTCGCGGATCCACGCGAGCACGTCGGCGTCGTCGTCGTAGGCCCCGAACTTCGCGCCGGGGCGCGGCCGGGTCCACGGGTACTTGATCGCCGCGTCCAGCGACGCGCGGGTCAGGTTGAGCCCGGCACTGCTCCCGTCGGGGTACAGCACCTTCGGTTCGAGGCTCGTGAGGATGCGCAGATTCTGGGCGTTGCCCTCGAACCCGCCGCAGCTTTCTGCGACCTCGTCGAGGGCCTTCTCCCCGTTGTGACCGTACGGCGGGTGACCGATGTCGTGCGCGAGGCCGGCGAGGTCCACCAGATCGGGATCGCAGCCGAGACCGTCGGCGATCCCGCGGCCGATCTGCGCCACCTCGATCGAGTGCGTCAACCGCGTCCGCGGAGTGTCACCGTCCCGGGGGCCCACCACCTGGGTCTTGTCCGCGAGTCTGCGGAGCGCGGCCGAGTGCTGGACGCGGGCGCGGTCGCGGGAGAAGACGGATCGGTGTTGCGCGGCCGCGATCTGGCTGCCCGGGATTCCCGCCCGTTTCGGTGCCTCGCGGACCCGGCGGGCGACGTCGTGCGCGGAGTACACGTCGCCGAGGGGTGTCGTGTGTGCTGTCATCGAATGTCTACTGTCCCGCCGTGTAGGGGAAGTCGGCCGAGAAGTGGGTGAGCTGGTACCAAATCAACGCCCCTGTCTCCCGGGCGATTCCGTGCAACTGAGATTCGCGGGTGAACACGGCGGGCCCCTGGCGGGTGGGCGCCGTCCAGGCGTCGAGTCCGGCGTCGCGTGCCATCGTCCGCGTTCGCAGCGAATGCCAGGGGTCGCTGACCAGGACCGCCGAATCGATGCCCTGCTCCCCCATCGCCTCACTCACCGCCTCGATGCTGAGCAGGGTGTCGGACCCCTCCTCGACCGCGGTGATGCTGTCGGCGGGGACGCCGCGCGAGATCAGATAGTTCTTGCCGGACGCCGCCTCGGTGTACTCGTCGCCCTCCTGCTTGCCGCCGACCGTGATGACCTCGGGGGCCACCCCACGCTCGTACAGCTTGTACGCCTGCTCGAGCCGGGCTTCGAACACCGACGACGGTGTTCCCGAGTACTGGGCGGCGCCGAGCACGACGATCGCGTCGGCGGCCGACGTGTCGTCGATCCGCGCGACCTGCCACACCCGGACCGCGGTGCCCAGCACCAGCGCGGCGGCGAGGAGGACCACGCCGGCGATGATCCGGCGGGTCCACCGGGCCAGCGTGCCGGCGAACCCCAGGCGCGCAGGACGGCGCGGGAGGTCGTGGCGTTCACGGCTCGGTGCAGAATTCACTCCCTGATTCTGCCAGCTGTCGCCGAACTGTCCCGATGACGACTCGCCACACCCGATAGATTTGCTGCCATGCCACTCGCACCGCGCCTCGAGCAGACGCCGTCGTCCCGCCCCCGACTTCCCCGCGCTCGGCGGTTCGCCGCCCTCGGCGCCGTCTCCGCACTCGTGACTCTCGTGGCGATCCTCTTCTCTCCCGCGATTGCCTCGGCGGACGCACCGTTCCGTCTTCCCGGCCAGATCACGGACACCGTCGGCGTGCTCGACGCCGACCAGCAGAGCGACGTCCAGGCCGCGATCGACCAGCTGTACGACGAGCACAAGGTGCGGTTGTGGGTGGTGTACGTTCCCGACTTCAACGGTCTCGGCGCCGGCCCGTGGGCGGATCAGACTGCGCAGGCCTCCTCGCTCGGCGACCGCGACGCTCTGCTCGCGGTCGCGACGGTCGACCGCGAGTATGCCCTCATCGCGCCGGACGGACTGTCGGAGATCACCAGCGACGAGGCCGAGTCGATCCGGGTGGACGCGGTGGAACCCGCCCTGCGCGAGGAGGATTGGGCCGGAGGCGCCATCGCCGCGGCGGGCGGCCTGGGCGACGCGATGTCTCCGGGCCAAGGAATGTCGGTGCGCACACTGCTGATCGGCGGCGGTGTGGTCGTCGTGGGTGCGGGTGGCGTCGTGCTCTATTCGCGGAAGAAGAAGCACGACCGCACCCGGGCCGGTATCGAGGCGGCGCGCAGCATCAGCCCCGAGGACACGGCCGCGTTGACGGCGCTCCCGCTGCCGACCCTGGACGAGCGCGCCAAGGAGGTACTCGTCGAGACCGACGACGCGCTGCGCACGAGCCAGGAGGAACTCGACCTGGCCCGCGGCGAATTCGGCGAGCAGGCCACGGCGTCGTTCACGGCGGCGTTCGACACGGCGAGGGCGACACTCGCGGCCGCGTTCACCGTCCGTCAGCGACTCGACGACGCGATCCCCGAGACCCCGCAGCAGCAGCGGGAAATGCTCATCGACATCATCACCTCGTGCGGGCGCGCCGACCGCGAACTCAACGAGCGGGTCCAGGAGTTCGACGGGCTCCGGGACCTGCTGATCAACGCCCCCGACCGGCTCGACGCGCTCACCCGGGACATGGTCGCGCTGACCGTGCGCATCCCCGACTCCACACAGACCCTCGCCACCTTGCAGACCGAATTCCCGGCCGCCGCACTCGCTTCCGTCGCCCACAACGTGACGATGGCGGAGGAGCGGCTCGCGTTCGCGGAACGGGCCGTGGCCGACGGCAGGGACGCGATCGCCCTGCCGCCCGGAAAACAGGGACCTGCGGTGTCGGCGATCCGCGGAGCCGAGGGCGCCCTCGAACAGGCCCGGACGCTACTCGACGCCGTCGACCACGCCGCGGAGGACATCCGGCACGCCATCGCCACGCTGCCGGCCGCGATCACCGACGTGGAGGCCGGGATTGCGGCCGCGGCCCAGTTCACCGAGCAGGGTGGGGACCGGCTCGCGTCGGCCCGCGCCGCGGCCGAGGCAGCACTGGCGGCGGCCCGCACCGCCGCCGACACCGACCCGCTCGGCAGCTTCACCCAGATCGTCAAGGCAGACGCGGAACTCGACGCCGTCCTCGCCGAGGCGCAGGAATCCCGGCAGCAAGCCGAGCGTGCGCAGCAGCGTCTCGAGCAGGACATCGTGGCCGCGCAGTCGCAGGTCACGGCGGCGTCGGATTTCATCGGCACCCGACGTGGCGCGGTGGGAGCGGACGCCCGGACCCGCCTGACCGAGGCGCAGCGGCACCTGGCGGGCGCGCAGCAACTCCGCGCCACCGACGCCTCCCGCGCGCTTCAGCACGCTCAGGCCGCGGCCGGCCTGGCGGCCGACGCACTGCGCCTGGCGCAGAACGACGTGAGCCGTTGGGAGTCCCGCCAGCGCCCCGGACCCGGAAGCGGTGGCGGGAATGCCACCGGAGCGATCCTCGGCGGCATCCTGATCGACAGCATCCTGCGCGGCGGATTCAGCGGCGGCGGTAATTGGGGAAGCCGGGGCTCCGGCGGCGGGCGCAGCAGCGGCCCGCGGTCCTTCGGCGGGCCGAGCAGCTCCGGCCGGATAAGTGGGGGCGGCCGATTCTGACGTCCTCCCGAGTCTTCGTCGCACTCGCCTGCGTCGCGGCCACCGCCTGCGGCGTCCTGTCGGGCTGCGCGGGCGGGGACCCGACCGAGGGCGACGTGATCCCGCTGTCGGCCGAGGCCTATCGCAGCCGGGAGGACGACGCGGCGGGTGGGCGGATTCACGTGCGGATAGCGAACACCGGCGATGCGCCCGTCGCCGTGACATCCGTGGCGTTGGACAGTCCCGGCTTCGAGGCGGCGCCCGCGACCCGGCGCGAGGTCGAACTCGGCCCCGGCAACCGGATCGATGTCGAGGCCGAGTACGGCCCGGTTCGCTGCGACACGTCCCCGGAGCCGGCGTACGCCCTGATCGGTGTCGCCGATCGGGACGGCTCGCCCGTGCGGGTGCCGCTCGCCGCCCCCTACGACGTCCTCGCCCGTGTTCACGACGACGACTGCGCCGCACAGGATCTGGCGCGCGCCGTACCGGTGACACTGATCCCGGCGGCGGCTCCGCCCGAGCCGACCGCGCCTCTCCCCGCCCAACTGGTCGTGAGCCGGGGAACGGCGTCGGGTGACGTCCGGGTGGACGAGATCGGCGGCAGCGTCCTGTATGCGCTGCACGGTGCGCTGCCCGCCACCATGCGGGCGGACGAGGACCGGCTGAGCGTCGACATCACGATCGATGCGGCGCGCTGCGATCCCCATGCGCTCGCGGAAGCGAAGAAGCCCTTCGTCTTTCCGCTGTGGATCGCCGTCGGCTCCTCGGAACCGGAATACTCGCGCATCCCGGTGTCCGAGGAGAACCGGCGAATCCTGACGAACTATCTGACCGTCACCTGCGGCGCGCGCAGGTGACGGCGGATCAGGAACCGATGAGGCGCTGCGCCAGGTAGCCCTCGACCTGGTCGAGCGCGACCCGCTCCTGAGCCATGGAGTCACGCTCACGCACGGTCACGGCGTGGTCCTCGAGCGTGTCGAAGTCCACGGTGATGCAGAACGGTGTGCCGATCTCGTCCTGACGGCGGTAGCGGCGGCCGATCGCGCCGGCGTCGTCGAACTCGACGTTCCAGTGCTGGCGGAGCGTCGCGGCGAGATCCTTGGCCTTGGGCGTCAGGTCCGCGTTACGCGACAGCGGCAGCACCGCGGCCTTCACCGGGGCGAGACGACGGTCCAGACGCAGCACGGTGCGCTTGTCGACGCCGCCCTTCGCGTTCGGCGCCTCGTCCTCGGTGTACGCGTCGACGAGGAACGCCATCAGCGAACGCGTGAGACCGGCTGCCGGCTCGATGACGTACGGCGTGTAGCGCTCACCGGTGGCCTGGTCGTAGTAGTTGAGGTCGGTGCCGGAGTGCTTCGAGTGGGTCGACAGGTCGAAGTCGGTGCGGTTGGCCACACCTTCGAGCTCGCCCCACTCGCTGCCCTGGAAGTGGAAGCGGTACTCGATGTCGACGGTGCGCTTGGAGTAGTGCGACAGCTTGTCCTGGGCGTGCTCGTACAGGCGCAGGTTGTCCTTGTTGATACCGAGCCCGGTGTACCAGTCCATGCGGTAGTCGATCCAGTACTGGTGCCACTCTTCGTCCTCGCCGGGCTTGACGAAGAATTCCATCTCCATCTGCTCGAACTCGCGGGTGCGGAAGATGAAGTTTCCGGGCGTGATCTCGTTGCGGAAGCTCTTGCCGATCTGGCCGATGCCGAACGGCGGCTTCTTGCGCGACGTGGTGAGCACGTTCGCGAAGTTCACGAAGATGCCCTGCGCGGTCTCCGGGCGGAGGTAGTGCATGCCCTCTTCGCTCTCGACCGGGCCGAGGTACGTCTTGAGCATCATGTTGAAGTCGCGGGGCTCGGTCCACTGACCGACGGTGCCGCAGTCGGGGCAGCCCACGACGTCCATCGGGACGTCGTCCGGGTTGTCGAGCCCCTTCTTCTCCGCGTACGCCTCCTGCAGGTGGTCCTGGCGGTGACGCTTGTGACAGTTGAGGCACTCGACCAGCGGGTCGTTGAACACGCCGACGTGACCGGACGCCACCCACACCTCGCGCGGCAGGATGACCGAGGAGTCGAGGCCGACGACGTCCTCGCGGCTGGTGACCATGTTGCGCCACCACTGCTTCTTGATGTTCTCCTTGAGCTCGACGCCCAAGGGGCCGTAGTCCCAGGCCGACTTCGTGCCTCCGTAGATCTCACCGCACGGGTAGACCAGGCCACGACGCTTGGCGAGATTGACGACGGTTTCGACTTTGGACTTCGGTGCCACTCGGGTGCTCTCCATCTGGGTAATAGATGCATGGTTCACGTGCGCTTTTCGGAGCCCAGCCTATCTGCCCGACCGCAGTCGGTTCACCCACCCGGTTGACATGCGTATTCGTGCATATCAAAATGGAATCGATTTGCAATAAGGTGAGGGTGTCCTCCCGGGCCGACGGCCTCGCGGCCACGGTCCCGTCCATTGTCCGGCACACCGAAGGAGATCACTGGTGAGCGTCGTCGATCCCGGGGATCTGCATCCGTTCGAGGCGGCGGCGCCCGCCCCCGTGCCGTCGAAGGAGACCCTCGCGGCGGCCGGCGACATCCTGCGCGCCCTCGCGGCCCCCGTCCGGATCGCGATCGTCCTCCAGCTCCGCGAATCGGAACGGTGCGTGCACGAACTCGTCGGGGCACTCGGAGTCACCCAGCCACTGATCAGCCAGCATCTTCGCGTGCTCAAGGCCGCGGGAGTCGTGCGCGGCGAACGCACCGGACGTGAGGTCCTCTACCGCCTGGTGGACGACCACCTCGCCCACATCGTCGTGGACGCCGTCGCGCACGCCGAGGAAGGATAGAAGCCTTGACCCAGAACACCGGTCAGCGCAAGCCCGTCGTCGTGGGAGTACGCGCGACCAAGCAGCGCAGCGCCATCTCCGCGCTCCTCGACGACATCGAGGAGTTCCGGTCGGCGCAGGAACTGCACGACGAACTCCGCAAGCGCGGTGAGGGCATCGGGCTGACCACCGTCTACCGCACCCTGCAGACGCTCGCCGACGCCGGAACGGTCGACGTCCTGCGCACCGACACCGGCGAATCCGTGTACCGGCGCTGCTCGTCCGGACATCACCATCACCTGGTCTGCCGTGCCTGCGGCTACACCGTCGAGGTCGAGGGACCGACCGTCGAGCAGTGGTCGCAGTCGATCGCCGACGCCCACGGCTTCTCCGACGTCAGCCACACCATCGAGATCTTCGGCCTCTGCAAGGACTGCACCGCGACGCAGTGAGCGTCAGGGGATCAGCCCCTGCCGGGCGGTGTCCGCGCCGCTGAGCACGAGAAGCAGCATCGTGGTCAGTGCCTCGTCCTCGAGCCCGGCGGCGGGGAACGTGTAGCGCAGGATGACGTCCGCGAGCCGGCCGTGACCGAACACCGCGATCGAACCGAACTGCAGTGCGCTGTTCCGTTCCGCGACCTTCTTGTGCAGCGACGCGCTGACCGGCCGATCCCAGGCCAGCACGCACGTCATCGACAGCACGTCGAGGCCCTCGGTGAGGGTCATCGCACTGATCGAGCACAGCGCCCCGGCGTACTCGAAACTCAGCGAACCGTCCTCCGCCCGGGTGACGGTGGCGAAGTGCTCGAGCGCGTCCGCCGCCCGCGCCAGCAGCGCGGGCGCCCCGTCGACGGTCATTTCACCCCACCGAACCGACGGTCACGCGACGCGTACTCGACACACGCCGCCCACAGGTCCCGGCGGTCGAAATCGGGAAACAGCTTCTCCTGGTACACCATCTCGGCGTAGGCCGACTGCCAGATCAGGAAGTTGGACGTGCGCTGCTCGCCGGACGGCCGGAGGAACAGGTCGACGTCCGGCATGTCCGGCTCGTCGAGGTACCGGGCCACGGTCGCCTCGGTGATCTTCTCCGGGTCGAGTTGCCCCGCCGCGACCCGCCTGCCGATCTCCTTCGCCGCGTCCGCGATCTCCGCGCGCCCGCCGTAGTTGACGCACATGGTCAGGTTCATGACCGTGTTGTGCTTCGTGAGCTCCTCGGCGATCTCGAGTTCCTTGATGACGCTGCGCCACAGCTTGGGCCGGCGGCCCGCCCACCGCACGCGCACTCCCATCTCGTGCATCTCGTCGCGGCGACGGCGGATCACGTCGCGGTTGAAGCCCATCAGGAAGCGGACCTCCTCGGGGCTGCGCTTCCAGTTCTCGGTGGAGAACGCGTAGGCCGACAACCATTCGACGCCCATCTCGATGCACCCGCAGACAGCGTCCATCAACACGGCCTCGCCGCGTTCGTGGCCCGCGGTCCGGGGCAGTCCCCGCTCCTGCGCCCAGCGGCCGTTGCCGTCCATCACCAGCGCGATGTGCCGGGGCACGAGTTCGGGTTGCAGGCCCGGCGGGCGGGCGCCCGAGGGGTGCGGGTCCGGCGGCCGGATCTGGCGCTCGGCCCCGGAACTATGCGGGGCTCGAGGTTCGCGTCGTCGAATCACGGTCCCCATCCTGCCTGACCGAATCCTCCACCCCTACCGCCGCATGCGGTCGTGCGCGTTCGATCAGCGGGAGAGTGCGGAGTTGCCGTTCGAGGTGCCACTGCAGATGCGCCGCGACCAGACCGCTGGCCTGCCCCCGCAACGACTCGGGAACGTCCTCCGTGCTCGCCCAGTCGCCGCGGATCAGCGCATCCATCAAGTCGAGGACACCCGGTGACGGCGTGGCGGCGCCCGGCGGCCGGCAATGGACGCACACCGCTCCCCCGGCGGCCACGTGGAATGCCCGGTGCGGTCCGGGGGCGCTGCACCGCGCGCAGTCGTCGAGGGCGGGAGCCCACCCCGCAAAACCCATGGCCCGCAACAGGAAGGCGTCGAGGATCAGCTCGCACGAGCGGTTGTGCTCGGCGACGGCCCGCAGCGCCCCGACCGTCAGTCGATGCAGTTGCGGCGCCGGGGCCCGCTCCTCACCGGCGAGCCGCTCGGCGGTCTCGAGGATCGCGCACGCCGTGGTGTACCGGGAATAGTCGTCGACGATGTCGGTCGCGAATGCGTCGACCGTCTGGACCTGGGTGACGATGTCGAGGTTGCGGCCGGGGTAGAGCTGCACGTCGATGTGCGCGAACGGCTCGAGCCGGGCGCCGAACTTGGACTTCGTGCGGCGCACCCCCTTGGCGACCGCGCGCACCAGACCGTGCTGCCGGGTGAGGAGTGTGACGATACGGTCGGCCTCGCCCAGCTTGTGCTGGCGCAGCACCACCGCAGTGTCTCGATACAACCTCACCGGTCCAGTCTCCCACGTCGAGGCGACCGCATTCCGCAGGCCGAGCCGGGTGCGACGGTCAGGGCTCGGTGCGCCCGTCGCGCACGGCGTCGACGACGTCGCGGACCCCGTCGATGACGAGTTGCGGCTGCTCGATGTTGATGTTGTGGCCGCTGTTCGTGTTCGTGACATGCGTGGCACCCGGGACAAGTTGCGCCAGATCCGCCTGCGCCTTCGGCTGCACGGCGTCGAGGGCCGGGCCGTAGCCGGGATCGATGTCGGCGGGGAGGCTTCCGTTCGCAATGCCCTCCGCGATCTGCGGCGCCACCGACCGGTCGGCGGAGAGGACGACGAGCGGCTGGGGCCGGATCGGTGCGGCGGCGCGGATCTCGTCGAAGCTGCGCACGAAGTCGACACGCTCGAGGTCCGGGTACTCGTCGAGACTGTCCTGCTGCGGGGTGTTGAGCCGCAGGAACTCCTCGAACTGCTCCGGGGGCAGGAGTGTCTGCAACTCCTCCGACTGTGCGTCGATCAGCACCATGCCCGCCACCTCGTCGGGATGGGTGCCGGCGAAGAGTCTCGCGATCTGACCGCCGTAGGAGTGGGCGGCCAGCACGTAGGGGCCGGGGCCGGCCTCGCCGGTGGCGCCCAGCAGCGACTGGAGGTCGGCGACCGCGTCCGTGGTGGTGATCGGCTGCGGAACCGGGTCGCTGCGGCTCAATGCGTCGTCGCCCAGCACGACTCCCGGCCGGTCGTACGAGCAGACTCGGGTGAACTCGGCGACCCCGTCGAACGCCGAGGTGGCGGCCGGATCGGCCGTGGTGGTCCACTGATCGGCGCCGAACCGCAGACCCGATTCGAAGACCACCGTCGGTGATCCCGTGCCCGCGCACTCCAGATAGATGTGGCGGTCCCCGCCGATGTCGACGGTGCCCGCGAAATCCTTGCTCGCGCCGTCGCCGTCATCGGTTCCGCACGCGGCGACGAGCAACACGACACCCACTGCCGGGAGCCACCTCGACAACCGTTGCCTGTTCGGCACGACACACCTCGGAACCGGTCCGGAAACGCACCGCGCTCCCGGGGGTTCCATACCCCGGTCAGCTGCGTTCAAACGGCGGCGCCCCCCGGTCAGCTCAGCCGCTGGTCGAGATGCACCGACACCTCGACGCCGGCCGCGTCCTTGCCGATGAGCTTGCACAGCGCGATCTTCAGGGGCAGCCAGTGCGGACCCTCGCCTGAGGGCATCAGGGTCGCATTGAACGGGTGGCCGTCGATCGTCCCGCCGACCTTCACCGGCCGCCGCGTTCCGAGAAGTTCGGCGGAGTCCGGCACGGTCACGTACGTCGCGAACGCCCCGTCCTTCTGGATCGGCGCCGTGAAGATGTGCGCGAGTGGTTGCGGGGTCTTCGGTGCGGGCATTCGTGGCTCCTCCGGTCGAGTGTGATGCTGCGGTCGAAGGTAGGACTCCCGGAGCCGGCCGGAATCATCGCATCGTGTGAGCCCGCAGGCCACACGACGCCCGAAGTTGTCGAAGGGTACCCTAACTCGAACGACCCTCGACGAACGGAACACCCCAGTGGCAGCGCACGCCCCCTCGCCGGAGCACACGATCACCTCCCTCGACGAACTCGAGCAGGTACTGGGCGTTCCCCATCCCTCCATCGTCACCAAGCACACCGATCACACGATGCCCCTGATCCGCCGCTTCATCTCCGAGGCGCGGTTCTTCGTCCTCGCCACCGCCGACGCGAACGGTCACTGCGACTGCTCGCCGCGCGGAGACATCACGCCGAAGACGATGTTCCTCGACGACCGGACCCTGGTGATCCCGGACCGACCGGGCAATCGGCGCGCAGATTCGTACCGCAACATCCTCGACAATCCGCACGTGGGCATCCTGTTCGTCGTACCCGGGATCGACGAGGTGGTCCGGGTCAACGGAACCGCCACCCTGACCGTCGATCCCGAACTGCTGCAGTCGATGTCGATCAAGGGCAAACCCGCTAACCTCGGTGTCGTGGTCCGGATCGACGAGGTCTACACCCACTGCGCCCGGGCGATCCTCCGGTCGCGCATGTGGGACCCGGAATCGTGGCCGGACCCCGACGAGATCCCGTCGCTGCGGGAAATGCACGCGGAACAGCACGAGCTGGACCACAGCCCGGATACGCCTCGCCGACAGGAGTACTACCGCACGCTGCTCTACTGAGGGGCGTGCCGGGTCACGTCACCGCAGCCGCTCGGACAGCAGCGGCACGACGGTGTCGAGTGCGTACCGCAACGACAGCACGGAGTTCGTGGAGTACGCCTTGGCGACATCCGGATCGTCGAACACGAGGGACCGTCCGTCGCGCACAGCCGGGATCGCTTGGAACAGCGGCCGGTTCGTGACGTCGGCGGCCGGCCTGCCGATCGGGAAGACGACCACCATGTCGGCGTCCATCACGCCGAGATTCTCCTCCGACACCGGGACGGAGAACTTCACCGCCGGCTGCGCGTCCACCGCCGGATTGCTGACGAATCCGAGTTTCTTCATGAACTGGAGGCGCTCGGTGTCGGCCGTGTAGGCGCCCCATCCCGCCCCCGAGAACGCGCCGACGGTGATCGTCTTCCCTGCGAACTCGGGATGGGCCGCGGCCGCTTCCGCGAACCGCCGGTCGATGTCGGCGAGCAGCGCATCGCCCCGCTCCGGCGCGCCGAGAGCGGTCGCGACCATCGAAACCTGACTCTCGATCGGAGTCGTGTAGTTGTCGGCACCCTCCGGCAGCGCGATCGTCGGCGCTATCTGCGACAGGTGGTCGTAGCGTTCCTTGTCGCCGGCACTCTTCGTGTCGAGGATGACGTCCGGTTCGAGCGCCGCGATCTGCTCGTACGACGGTTCGAGGGTTCCGATGACGGCCGGCGCAGTGGTGTACATCTCGTCCGCCCACGGTCCGACACCGTCGCCGCCGAAGGCGACCCAGTCGCTGGCCCCGATGGGTTCGACACCGAGCGCCAGCGCGGTTTCGGCGTCACCCCACCCGAGGGCGACCACGCGCTCCGGCTTCGACTCGACCGTCACATCGCCGAATTTCGTGGCGACGATTGCCGGGAACGCGGCATCGCCGGCGCCTGCCGTCGCCTCGCGTTCACCCTCGCTGTCGCTCCCGCAGCCGGCCAACGCCAGGGCCAGCAGTGACACCGAGACGAGACTCCTCATTCGCATAAGGCAAGGCTAACCAATACCCGGTACGGCGCGGCTTCCGGCCCCACTACTCGCCGACTCACACCTGGAACCGGTACCCCATCCCGGCCTCGGTGATGAGGTGACGCGGATGGGACGGGTCGTCCTCGAGTTTGCGCCTCAGCTGCGCCAGATACACCCGCAGGTAGTGGGTCTCGGTGGCGTACGCCGGGCCCCACACCTCCCGCAGCAGTTCCTTCTGCCCCACCAGCTTGCCCTTGTTGCGCACGAGCATCTCGAGCATTCCCCACTCGGTCGGTGTCAGGTGCACCTCGGCCCCCGCCCGCCGCACCGTCTTCGCCGCCAGATCGACCGTGAACGAATCCGTCTCCACCACAGGTTCACTCGTGTCGACGGCCGTCGTCGCCCGGCGGGCGGCCGCACGCACCCGGGCCAGGAACTCGTCCATCCCGAACGGCTTGGTGACGTAGTCGTCGGCGCCGGCGTCGAGAGCTTCGACCTTGTCCGCGGAATCCGTCCGGGCCGACAGCACGATGACCGGTGCGGGGCACCACCCGCGGAGGCCGGCCAGCACCTCGGTCCCGTCCATGTCGGGTAGCCCGAGGTCGAGCACGATCACGTCCGGCGGTCGCTCGGCCGCGGCGCGCAGGGCGGCCGCCCCGGAGGCGGCCGTCACCACGTCGTACCCGCGCACGCTCAGATTGATCCGCAGGGCGCGGAGAATCTGCGGTTCGTCGTCGACGACGAGAACTCTCGTCATGAATGCTCCCCTCCCGCCCCGGCCAGCTCCACCACCATCGTCAGACCACCGCCGGGGGTGTCGGTGGCGCTGATGGTCCCGCCCATCGCGTCGACGAATCCGCGGACGACGGAGAGCCCGAGCCCGACTCCCGTGGTCGTGTCGCGGTCCCCCAGCCGCTGGAACGGGGCGAACATCTCGTCTGCCCGCCCACGCGGAATTCCCGGCCCCGTGTCGGCGACGGTGATGACGGCGCGGTCGCCCACCGCCGCGGCACCGACCCGGATCACGGAGTCCTCACCGTAGCGGAGTGCGTTGTCGATCAGATTGGCGAGCACCCGCTCGAGCAGGCCCGAATCCGCCATCGCCGTGACCGTTCCGACGTCGACTTCCACCCTTTCCCTGGCCCGGGTCCCGGTCCGGCCGCCGATTCCCAGACCCACCAGCGCCCGGTGCACCACCTCGTCGAGGTACACCGGCCGCAGCGTCGGGGTCACCACTCCCGCCGCGAGACGGGAAGAGTCGAGCAGGTTCCCGACGAGAGAGGTCAGCACGTCGGCCGATTCCTCGATGGTCGCGAGCAGTTCGGCGGTGTCCTCCGGGGAGAAGTCGACGTCGTCGCTGCGCAGGCTGGACGCGGCGGCCTTGACCGCGGCCAGCGGGGTCCGGAGGTCGTGGCTGACGGCGGACAGCAGCGACCGCCGCAACCGGTCGGCCTCGGCCAGGGCCTGCGCCCGCCCCGCCTCCTGCGCGAGCTCGGTCTGGCGGATCATGCCCACCGCCTGGTTGGCGACGGCGAGCAGCACCCGACGATCCCGGGCGTGCAGTTCGCTGCCGTGCAGGGCGAGCGCGTATTCCCCTTCCCCCACCTCGCAGACGGTGTCGGCGTCGGCGATGCTCACCGGTGGGTGCGGCCCGACGGACCCCACCGGACCGCGGTCGCGGTGCAGCACGCTGACCGAATCCTGGCCGTAGGTCTCGCGCACCTTCTCGAGCAGCGTGTCGAGGTCGGCGCCGCGCAGCACCGATCCGGCGAACAGTGCCAGCAACTCGGCTTCCTGCGACGCCCGGCGGGCTTCCCGTGACCGTTTGGCGGCCGCGTCGACCAGGACCGCGACGGCGACGGCCACCACGAGCAGCACGACCGTGGTGATGAAGTTGTCCGGTTCGGCAATGGTGAAGCTCCGCACCGGCGGCGTGAAGAAGTAATTGAGGAACAGACCCGAAATCAGCGCGGAGAAGGCCGCGGGGGCGACACCGCCGAGCAGCGAGACGAGCAGCACCACGATGAAGAACAGGGCTCCCTCGCCGACCAATCCGAGCCAACGGTCGACGGCACTCATCACCAGCGTGGCCACCGTCGGTACGAGGACCGCGGCGATCCAGGCGATCGCCCTGCGCGAACGGGATCCCACCGGCGACAACCGCCTCGGGCGGTGGGATTCGCCGTGCGTCACCATGTGCACGTCGATCGACCCGGACTGTTGCACCACGCTTGCGCCGATGCCCTCGTCGAAGATCCGCGCCCACCGTGAACGTCTCGACGTGCCCAGCACCAGTTGTGTGGCGTTCGCGGTCCGGGCGAAGTCGAGCAACGTGGCCGGGACGTCGTCGCCGACGACGCTGTGCAGACTCGCGCCGATATTCGCGGCGAGGGCCCGCACCTTGCCCATCTCCGGAGCCGAGACACCCGCGAGGCCGTCGCCGCGCACCACGTGCACGACGATCAGTTCGGCGCTGGATCTCGACGCGATCCGGCCGGCGCGCCGAACCAGCGTCTCCGATTCCGGTCCGCCCGTCACCGCGACCACCACCCGTTCCCGGGCCTCCCACGTGTCGGTGATCTTGTTCTCCGCACGATATTTCGCGAGTGCGGCATCCACCTGGTCGGCCACCCACAGCAGGGCGAGTTCGCGGAGTGCGGTGAGATTCCCTTTCCGGAAGTAGTTGCTCAGCGCCGCGTCGACTTTGTCCGCGGCGTAGATGTTGCCGTGGGACAGCCTGCGGCGCAATGCTTCCGGCGTGATGTCGACCAATTCGACCTGGGTGGCGGCGCGCACCACCTCGTCGGGAACCGTTTCCTGCTGCACCACGCCGGTGATCCGCTGGACCACGTCGTTGAGGCTTTCGAGGTGCTGGACGTTGAGCGTCGAGAGGACGTCGATCCCCGCGGCGAGGAGTATCTCCACGTCCTCCCAGCGTTTCTCGTGGACGCTGCCCGGCGTGTTCGTGTGCGCGAGCTCGTCGACGAGGACCAGCGCCGGTCTGCGGGCCAGTACCGCCTCGACGTCGAGTTCCCGGCCGAGCGTGCCCCGGTAGGCGATCAGCTTGGGCGGAATCAGTTCGAGGTCACCGAGCTGCGCCGCCGTGCGGTCGCGGCCGTGGGTCTCCACCACGGCCGCGACCACGTCGCACCCCCGCTCCCGGCGGCGGTGCGCCTCACCGAGCATCGCGAACGTCTTGCCGACGCCCGGCGCGGCACCGAGATAGATGCGCAGTTCACCGCGGCGGCGTTCGACGTCCCGGCGCTCGCCGTCAGTTCCGGTACCACTCACCTCGCCATCATCCACCAGCGGTCGGGGCCGTGCACTCAGGAGCGGTCCGGCCGAGGGCCAGGTTCAATTCGAGGACGTTCACCCGATCCTCACCGAGGAAGCCGAGTTGCCTTCCCTCGGTGTTCTCGTCGACGAGTTGCCGAACCCGGGTCTCGCTGAGGCCGTTCTCCGCCGCCACCCTCGGCACCTGCAACGCCGCATATGCGGGGCTGATGTGCGGGTCGATGCCCGAGCCGGAACCGGTGACCGCGTCCGCCGGTACCTCGGCGGGGTCCACCCCTTCCCGGGTGGCGATCGCCGCCCGCCGGTCGGCGATGAACGTCGCCAGGATCTCGCTGCTCGGTCCCTGATTGGTGGGCAGCGCGACAGCGGGGTCGCCGGGTGCGAACGGATCCTGATCGGCCACCGACCCGGTGACCCGGTTGTGGAAGAACGGATCCGGCTCCCCCGCCGGCACCTGCGGCTCGACACCGACCCACCGGCTCCCGACGACGCAGCCGGTGCTGTCGCGCACCGGAGACCCCTCGGCCGCTCCGGCGCCGATCCTGCTCACCCCCCACACTGCGGCCGGATAGAGCACACCGAGGACTGCTGTGAGTGCGAGCAGGACGAGTAGTCCGGCCCAGGTCTGCCGGAGCAGGCCGATGAGAAATCGCATGCGGGATCACCCAATTCCGGGAATGAGACGAACGACGAGGTCGATGAGCCAGATACCGGCGAAGGGTGTGATCACACCGCCGAGGCCGTAGATCAGCAGGTTGCGGCCCAGCAGCGTCGACGCGGACGCCGGACGGTAGCGAACGCCTTTCAGCGACAACGGGATCAGCGCGACGATCACCACGGCGTTGAAGATCACCGCCGACAGGATGGCCGACTCCGGGGTGGCCAGCCGCATGATGTTCAGCGTGTCCAGCTGCGGATAGATGCCGCTGAACAGGGCGGGGAGAATCGCGAAGTACTTGGCCAGGTCGTTGGCGAGCGAGAACGTGGTGAGCGCACCGCGCGTGATGAGCAGTTGCTTGCCGATCTCCACCACCTCGATGAGCTTGGTGGGATCCGAATCGAGATCCACCATGTTCCCGGCTTCCTTCGCCGCCGACGTGCCGGTGTTCATCGCCACCCCGACATCCGCCTGGGCCAGCGCCGGAGCGTCGTTGGTGCCGTCCCCGGTCATCGCGACGAGCCGGCCGCCCTCCTGTTCTTTGCGGATCAGCGCGAGCTTGTCCTCGGGTGTCGCCTCGGCCATGAAGTCGTCGACTCCGGCCTCGGCCGCGATGGCCTTCGCCGTCAACGGGTTGTCGCCGGTGACCATCACCGTGCGAATCCCCATGGCCCGCAGTTCCGCGAACCTCTCGGCGATGCCCGGTTTCACCACGTCCGACAGCGCGACCACGCCGAGGACGGTCGCCGCGTCTCCGCGGACGGCGGCGACCACCAACGGCGTCCCCCCGGACTGCGCGATCTGGTTCACGCTGTCGGCGACCGCGGGCGCCGCGCGCCCGCCCAGCGCCTGCACCCAGGTCAGCACGGCGTCGCTCGCGCCCTTGCGGATCCGGGCGCCGTCGATGTCGAGTCCGCTCATCCGGGTCTGCGCCGTGAACGGCACGAACTCCGCTGCTCTCTCCACCTCGGACGGTGCGGGGTCCAACCCGAAGTCGCGGGCGCACAGGTCCACGATGCTGCGACCCTCGGGGGTGCCGTCCGCGAGGCTGGACAACCGTGCGGCCGTGGCCAACTCGATCGCGGAAACCCCCGGCGCGGGGTGCAATGCCGTGGCCTGCCGGTTGCCGAACGTGATGGTGCCGGTCTTGTCCATCAGCAGTGTGTCGATGTCGCCGGCGGCCTCCACCGCCCGCCCCGACATCGCCAGGACGTTCCGCTGGACCAGTCGGTCCATCCCGGCGATACCGATGGACGACAGCAGGGCCCCGATCGTGGTGGGGATCAGGCACACCAGCAGCGCGATCAGCTTGATCGGATCCTGCTCCTGGCCCGCGTACAGGCCCATCGGACCGATCGCGACGACGGCCAGCAGGAAGATGATCGTCAGCGACGCCAGCAGGATGTTCAGCGCGATCTCGTTCGGCGTCTTCTGCCGCGCCGCCCCCTCCACGAGGGCGATCATCCGGTCCACGAACGACTGTCCGGGGGCCGCGGTGATGCGGACGACGATCCGGTCGGAGAGCACGGTCGTGCCACCGGTGACGGCACACCGGTCGCCGCCGGATTCGCGGACGACGGGCGCCGATTCGCCGGTGATGGCCGACTCGTCCACGGTCGCGATGCCGTCGACGACGTCGCCGTCGCCGGGTATCACCTCCCCCGCCTCGACGACGACCCGGTCGCCGACGGTGAGTTCGGTACCCGCCACCGACTCCACCCGGCCGCTCACCGTGATCCGGTGGGCGACCGTGTCCTGCTTCACCTTCCGCAGGCTCGCCGCCTGCGCCTTG
Source organism: Rhodococcus sp. LB1 (assembly GCF_001583455.1). NCBI lineage: Bacteria > Bacillati > Actinomycetota > Actinomycetes > Mycobacteriales > Nocardiaceae > Rhodococcus > Rhodococcus sp. LB1. Next base: position 27,957 of record NZ_LTCZ01000052.1, read on the forward strand.
CCCCGCCCCTCCGCGACCGACTCGGCCAGATTCGCGAACAACACGGTGAACCACAACCAGGCGACGACGGCCCAGGAGAACACCGACGGGTCGGCGACGGCCATGACGGTGGTGACGACGGAACCGACGAACACCACGAACATCACCGGGTTGCGGGCGAGGTGCCGGGGGTCGAGTTTGCGCAGGGCGCCCGGTAGCGCCGTCACCAGCTGAGCGGGGCTGAAGATTCCCGCCTTCACGGACGCCGGGTCGTGGCCGGCCTCGGGCGTCATGGTCGCCGCCCCGGTTTCCGGACGACTGGTCACGTTCACACTCATTGCAGGGCCTCCGCGATCGGTCCCAGCGCGAGGGCCGGGAAGAATGTCAACGCCGCGACGAGCACGACGGTGCCGGTGAGGAGCCCGGTGAACATCGGGCCCGCCGTCGGCAGGGTTCCGGCGCCCGCGGCGGTCTTCTTCTGCGACGCCAGGGATCCGGCGAGCGCGAGGACGAAGATGATCGGCAGGAACCGGCCGAACAGCATGCACAGGCCGAGAGCGGTCTGGAACCAGTCGCTCGTCACCGTCAGCCCGCCGAACGCACTGCCGTTGTTGTTCGAGGCCGACGCGAACGCGTACAGCACTTCCGAGAACCCGTGGATGGATCCGGGACTTCCGGGGTCGCCGCTGTTGCCCTGGTAGCCGGTGGTCGAGGACAGGATCACGGTGATCCCGGTGCCGATCAGGACCAGCGCCGGCATCGCCAGTACGGACAGGGCGGCGAGCGTGATCTCCCGCTGCCGCAGCTTCTTGCCCAGGTATTCGGGTGTGCGGCCGACGAGGAGTCCGCCGACGAAGACGGCGATCAGGGCGAGGACGAGGATTCCGTAGAGCCCGGTGCCGACACCGCCGGGCGCGATCTCACCGAGCAGCATGTTGAGCAGAACGGCTCCGCCCCCGAGTGGCGACAGGCTGTCGTGCGCCGAATTCACCGCGCCCGTGGATGTTCCGGTGGTGCTCACGGCGAACAGTGCCGTACCGGGAATTCCGAAACGAACCTCCTTGCCCTCCATCATCGCGCCCGCGGCGGTGGCGGCGACGCCGCGCCGACCCGACTCCGCCGCGAGCGTGACCGCGAGGAGCGAACCCCACAGGATGCCCATCACGGCGAGCAGGGTCAGCCCCTGCTTGCGATCGCCGACCATGGTGCCGAACGTGCGGGTGAGGGAGACCGGGATCAGCAGGATCGCGAGGATCTCGACGATGTTGCTGACCGGCGTCGGGTTCTCGAACGGATGCGCCGAGTTGGCGGCGAGGATCCCGCCGCCGTTGGTGCCGAGTTCCTTGATCGCTTCCTGTGAGGCGACGGGTGCGAGCGCGTTGGTGACGGAGTTGCCGTCCAGACCGGTGGACGCGAAGCCCGGGTGGAAGGACTGGATCACGCCCTGGCTCAGCAGGATCAGTGCGATCACGAAGGAGAGCGGCAGCAGAATGCGCAGGCTGCCGCGGGTGAGGTCCACCCAGAAGTTGCCGATCTCACCGCCGCGCGACACCCGGACGAACCCGCGGATCAGCGCCACTGCGACGGCCATGCCCACCGCTGCGGACACGAAGTTCTGCACGGCGAGCCCGACCGGCTGGGTCAGGTTGCTCATCGTGGTTTCGGGCGCATACGACTGCCAGTTGGTGTTCGTCACGAACGACACGGCCGTGTTGAACGCCACTGCGGGACTGACCCCGGAGAGGTCCCCGGACAGCAGCAGCACTCCCTGGATGCGCTGCAGGGCGTAGAGGAACAGCACACTCGCCGCCGAGAATCCCAGCACGCTGCCCGTGTAGCCGTACCAGGTCTGCTCGGTGTGGGGGTTGATGCGGCACAGGCGGTACAGCACGGATTCGACGCGAAGGTGACGGCGTGATTCGTACACGCGCGCCATGTAGTCGCCCACCGGCACGTATGCGACCGCGAGTACCGCGAGGACGAAGGCGACCTGCAGTCCGGCCGCCAGGGCAGGCGTCATCAGAACCGCTCCGGGTCGATGAGCGCGATCAGGAGGTACACGACGAGCGCGGCGGCGATCGCGACGAGCGCGACCGTGAGTATTCCGGCGCCCGTCATTTCACGCGTCCGGTCTGCAGGGCACGGAGAACGAGCGCGCAACAGGCGAATCCGCCGAGGACGAGCGCGACGTAGGCCACATCGGCCATGTGAGGATCCCTCTTCGTACTGATCCTGCGGTTCAGCGCAGGCATGACACCCCCACGGTTGTGGGGTGTCATGCCAGCATCACGCGCGATCTCGGCGACAGAGGCGGCGCTGACGAAGCGCTTACGGGACTCCTACGGCTCTTGACGCTTTCCTTACGCGGTCCGGGTCAGCCGCGACACGGACGCGGGCACGGGTGTGCCGCTCGCCACCCACGGTGCCGGGACGGGCGCACCGGTGACCGACCGCACGGGGACCACGCCGGCCCAGGCGCTGCTGGTTTCGGTGGGTTCACCCGGTGGCGCGTCCCGCACCTTGACGGTCCACTGGCCCGGCGTGATCGGGAGGACGAGGGCCAGTGTCGCGGCGAGTTCCTTGCGCCGGTGCCCCCGAACCTCCGTGCTGCGGCCGGGGATCAGCACGTCCGACAGCGCGTTCAGTGCGTCGGCGGATTCGTCTTCGCCGAGGGTGACGAGGTTGCCCCGCACCACCGCCGAACGGTAGTTGGCGGACGAGTCGAACAGGGTGTCCGCGACGACGATTCCGTCGAGCATCGCGACGCACAGCGCCGCCGGTGCGCCCGCCGCCACCTGCCGCAGCGCGCCGGCCCCGGTGGAGCCGTGCAGCAGGATCCTGTCGCCGTCGCGGGCGTAGAGCATCGGCACGGCCCACGGCAGCCCGTCGACGACGGTGGCGAGGGTGCCCATCGGCGCGGCGTCGAGGACGGCGTCGAGTTGCGCTCGTTCGGTGCGGGCACGGTCCGGGTATCTCATGATCTTGTCCACGAGACCATCCTCACCCCCATGTGGATCACCCCTCCAGATCCACAATCACCATTATTGGCAGACCAGTATTGTCAGGACCATGCCCCGGATCAGCCCCGAACTGCACCTGACGTTGCGGCTCCCCGACACCGACGCGCCGCTTCGGCACCGCATCGCGGAGTCGATCCTCGACGAGATCCGCGTGGGTCGCCTGCGGCCCGGCGACCCACTGCCCTCCACGCGGGCGCTGGCCGAACACCTGACGGTCGCGCGGGCGTCGGTGGTCGACGCCTACGACGAACTCTGCGCGTCCGGGTACGCGAACGCCCGCGCCGGTTCCGGCACGCGGATCGCACCGGGCGCCGACGTGGCGGCCCGCGCGCACGTCGCCTCGCACACGATCACCCGATCCTCGGAGCGGGCCTCCTCCGCTGCCCCCGAGAAGCCGGCGGCGCTGTGGGATCTCACTCCGGGGCACCCCGATCCCGCCCTGATCTCCACCGTCGACTGGCGCCGGGCGTGGCGGTCGGCCGCCGCCGCGGCCGTGACGTCGGACGCCCCGGGCCCCGGCGCGCACGCGGAGTTGCGACGGTCTCTCGCGGCGCATCTACGCCGCACCCGGGGGATCGCCGCGCGCCCCGACGAACTGGTGATCGTCCCCGGAGTGGGCGCTGCGCTCCGCACCCTCGTTGCCGCAGCAGGACTCGGCGGCCGGGACGTGGTGTTCGAGGAGCCCGGCTACAGCCGGGCCCGCACCGTCCTCGACGGTTCGGGGGTGCGGACGCGCTGCGTGTCCGTGGACGGCGACGGCCTCGACCCCGCGCTGCTGCGTGCGTCCGACGCCGCGGCCTACTGCACGCCTGCCCATCAGTATCCGATGGGTGCCCGGATGCCGGTGGGCCGCAGGGCCCGGCTCGTGGCCGACGCCGCGGCGTCCGGAACGGTGATCATCGAGGACGACTACGACGGCGAGTTCCGCTACGACGTGTCGGCGCTGCCCGCCCTGCGCAGCATCGACCGCGGGTCCGAATGCGTGGCGTACGTGGGCACGGCGTCGAAGATCCTCACGCCCTCGATCCGGGTGGCGTGGGTGATCGCGCCTCCGGCGCTGCGGCCGGGACTCGTCCGGGCCCTCGACGCGAGCGGTGAGGCGTGCTGCTCGATCACCGCCCTCGCGCTGGCGCATTTCATCGACTCGGGTGCGCTGTCACGGCACCTGGCCCGCGCCTCCCGCACCTACTCGGCCCGCCGGGCCACCTTCGTCACGGCACTGCAGCGGCAACTGTCCGCGGTCCACACGGGCGGTGCCGGGCTCGCCGGCATCGAGGCCGGTCTCCACGTCGTCCTGACGCTGCCCGGTTCCGTCGACGACGTCGCCCTGTCGGCTGAGCTGCGGGAACACGGTGTGACGGTTCCGAGCCTCGCCGACTACCGCACCATCCCGGACGGACCGCGGGGACTGGTGTGCGGGTACGCCCGGCTTCCCGAATCGCAGGCCCGCGGGGCAGCCGAGGCGATCGGCGGGGTAGTCCGGCGACATCTCGGCTGATACTGTTCGTTCGAACGAACAGTTACGGGGAGGGGCGACATGAGCGCGGAACAATTGGACGATCGACGGCAGCGCGACGACGACGGGGATCGGGCCCCGGGACTCGTCGAGCAGGTGACGGCGCTGACCTCCGGCGCCACGACCTCGGTCGCTGCCACCCGCGCCGCCCTCGACCGCATCGACGCGAGCCAGCGGACGCTCAACGCGTTCAAGGTGATCCGCCGGAACAAGGCACTGGCCGAAGCCGCCGAGGCCGACCGCCGGATCGCCGCCGGTGAGCGCCTGCCGCTGCTCGGGGTCCCGATCGCCGTGAAAGACGACGTCGACGTGGCCGGCGAGCCGACCGCGTTCGGGTGCCCGGGCGACTTCCCGCCCGCGGCGCGCGACTCCGAGCTGGTGCGACGACTGCGCGCCGTCGGCGCCGTCGTCGTGGGCAAGACCAACAGTCCCGAGCTGGGACAGTGGCCGCTCACCGGCGGACCCGCCTTCGGGTACACCCGCAATCCCTGGAACGGTGACCACACCCCCGGAGGGTCGTCCGGCGGCGCCGCGGCGGCCGTGTCCGCCGGTGTGGTGTCCGCGGCGATCGGTTCGGACGGCGCCGGATCCATCCGCATCCCCGCCGCCTGGACCAACCTCGTCGGGATCAAGCCGCAACGCGGCCGTATCTCCACCTGGCCTGCTGCCGAGGCGTTCTACGGCCTCACCGTCAACGGCCCGCTGGCCCGCACGGTCGCCGACGCGGCCCTGCTTCTCGACGTCGCATCGGGACCGCACGAGGGCGACCTGCACACCCCCGCACCGGTCACCGTCAGCGACGCGGTCGGCCGCGACCCCGGACCGCTGCGCATCGCGCTGTCGCTGCGGATCCCGTTCACCGCGACCCCCACGTCGCTGCATCCCGAGGTCCGCCAGGGCGTCGCACGGATCGCCGAGGCGCTGCGCAGGCTCGGGCATCGCGTCGTGGTGGACGACCCCGACTACGGGATCATGTTCGGGCTCGGCTTCCTCCCGCGGTCGATGGTCGGCATCGACGACTGGGTGCGGAAGGTCCCGGACCCGTCACTCGTCGACCCCCGCACGAAGGGCAACGCCCGGACCGGACGACTGTTGCGCGGGGCACCGCTACGCGCCGCCCGTGCCGCCGAGCCGAGGATGCAGCGACGAGTCGGCGCGATCTTCGACGAGTACGACCTCGTCCTCGCCCCGACCACCGCGACTCCCCCACCGAGGGTCGAGGGGATCGACGGCATCAGCTCCTGGGCCACGGACAAGGTGATCACCGCGGTCTGCCCGTACGCGTGGCCGTGGAACGTGCTGGGCTGGCCCAGCGTGAACGTCCCGGCCGGGTTCACGTCCGGCAACCTGCCGACCGGAGCCCAGCTGATGGGACACGAGGGTGCCGAGCCACTGCTGGTGTCGGTTGCGGCCCAGCTCGAGTCGGTGCTGCGGTGGGACCTCGAACGTCCCGAGAAGTGGTGGTGACCGATGGCTTCGACGGACGTTCGTGACCGCATCCTCGCGGCGGCGCTGCACATCGTCGGCACGGAAGGCATTCCCGGCGTGACCAATCGGCGGATCGCCGCGCAGGCCGGCGTGTCGCTCGGCTCCATCACGTACCACTTCCCCACGCAGACGGACCTGTTGCGCGCCGCGTTGTCCGGGTTCGTGACGGAGGAGACGCAGCGGCTGTCGGAGCTGGCGGAGGGATACCGGGACAAGGGGCTGAGTCTCGAGGACGCCGCGGCACTCACCGGGAAGGTCGCGAAGGATCTGGCGTTCTCCGCCGAGCGGATCGCCCCGTTCGAGCTGTACATCCAGGCGGGACGCGACCACGAGCTGCGTCAGGCCGCCGCCGAATGTTTCGCCGCGTACGACGATTTGACGGTGACGATCCTCACCGCCCTCGGCGTCCCGGACGCCGCGTCCGTCGCCCCGACCATCGTCGCCACCATCGCCGGCCTGCAGCTCAGGAGACTCGCGACCGGAAGCGACGGCGATCAGGACTTCGCGACGTCGGTACTCCTCCTTCTGAGGGCCGCCGGCCCCGTGAGTGGTTGACGAGTCTCAGGGCTCGTCAACCGCGCACGGGCGGCGCAGCCGCCTAGAACCCCAGGCGGCCCAGCTGTTTCGGGTCGCGCTGCCAGTCCTTGGCCACCTTGACGTGCAGTTCGAGGAAGATCTTGGTGCCGAGGAGCTTCTCGATCTGCAGCCGCGCCTTGGTCCCCACCTCGCGGAGGCGGGCGCCGCCCTTGCCGATCACGATGCCCTTCTGGGACGGGCGTTCGACGTAGAGCAGGGCGTGGACGTCGAGCAGTTCGCCCTGCTTCTCGGTGCGTCCCTCGCGGGGGATGATCTCCTCGATGACCACGGCCAGGGAGTGCGGCAGTTCGTCGCCGAGCCCCTCGAGCGCGGCCTCGCGGATGAGTTCCGCCATCAGCGTCTCTTCGGGTTCGTCGGTGAGCTCGCCGTCCGGGTAGAACGCCGGGCCCTCCTCCATCTTCGACGCGAGGACGTCGACCAGCACCTCCACCTGCTCACCGGAGGCGGCGGACACGGGCACGACATCCGTCTCGGGACCGAGGAGCTTGGACACGGCCAGCAACTGCTGCCCGACCATGTCCTTGCTGACCTTGTCGATCTTCGTGACGATGCCGACGAGCGTGGTCTTCGGCGCGATCTGACGGACCTGCTGCACGATCCACCGGTCGCCGGGGCCGATCTTCTCGTCCGCCGGGATGCACAGGCAGATCACGTCGACCTCGGAGTAGGTGTCGCGCACGAGGTCGTTGAGGCGCTGGCCGAGGAGCGTCCGGGGGCGGTGCAGACCCGGGGTGTCGACGAGGATCAGCTGCGCGTGGTCGCGGTGCACGATGCCGCGGATGGTGTGGCGGGTGGTCTGCGGACGCGACGACGTGATCGCGATCTTGCTGCCTACCAGCGCGTTGGTCAGCGTGGACTTGCCCGTGTTGGGCCGTCCGACGAAACAGACGAATCCGGAACGGAATTCGGTTTTACTCATGTTGCTCCTCGATCACGGATCCATCGGTTCGCGCGAAGACGACGGCCGCCTGCGCACTGACTTCGTGTAGGGCGGCGATGCCCGGGTCTTCCGGGCTGCCGCCGATCACGACTGCGGCCTCGAAACCCTCGGCGCCACTCGACACCGCCGCCGCGACGGCCGCCTGCAGCGCGGTCAGCGGCAGCGCCGTCAGCGCGACCGCGCCCGCCGAGTAGGTGCGGCCGTCGAGATCGCGGACGGCGGCACCCTGACCACTTCCGGTGCGGCCGAACGCTCCTCGCGCGAGCACGACCAGTTTGGCGTCTTCGTCGCCCAGTTCAGTCATCGTCGCCCTCCCGGTCGCCGTCGTTGCCGTCGTCGTCCTCGTCGATGGGGGCGCGTTGCACGAAGACCGTGCTGATGCGCACCCGTCCGCGCACGTCGGGTGAGCCCTCGCCGCGCAGGACGAGACCGTGCGACACGACCTCCGATCCCGGGAGCGGCACCCTGCCGAGTTCGTAACCGATGAGCCCACCGACTGTTTCGACCTCGTCGTTCTCCACCTCGATGCCGAACAGTTCCCCGAGATCCTCGATCGGCAGACGCGCGGAGACCCGGTACATGCCGTCGCCGAGATCCTCGACGGGCGGCGTCTCGTCCTGGTCGTATTCGTCGGCGATCTCACCGACGATCTCCTCGATGACGTCCTCGATGGTGACGAGCCCGGCGATTCCGCCGTATTCGTCCACCAGAACGGCCATATGGTTGCGGTCGCGCTGCATCTCGGCGAGCAGGCTGTCGAGGGGCTTGGAATCGGGCACGAACACGGCGGGCCGCATCACGTCGCCGACGCGGACGCTGCGTCCGCCGTCGCGCGAGTGGTACGTCTCCTGCACGAGATCCTTGAGGTACACCACCCCGAGCACGTCGTCGACGTTCTCCCCGATCACGGGGATCCGCGAATGTCCGCTGCGGACGGCCAGCGACGTCGCCTGTCCGGCGCTCTTGTCGTTCTCGATCCACACCATCTCGGTGCGCGGCACCATCACCTCGCGGGCGGACGTGTCGCCGAGTTCGAACACCGACTGGATCATCCGGCGTTCCTCGTCGGCCACCACGCCGCGTTCCTGCGCCATGTCGACGAGTTCGCGCAGTTCGATCTCGGAGGCGAAGGGCCCGTTGCGAAACCCCTTACCCGGGGTGATCGCGTTACCGATCAGGATCAGGAGGCGACTGATCGGGCCGAGCAGAGTTCCGATGACCTGCAGGGGAAACGACGTGATCAACGCTATCGAGTAGGCGTGCTGACGACCGAGCGTCCGGGGGCCGACCCCGATCACCACGTAGTCGACGAGCACCATGATGATCGCGGTGAACGTGAGCGCCCACACAGGCTCGAGGAGATCGGACAGGCCACCGACGAGCACCACCGTCGCCGTGATCTCGCACAGGATGCGCAGCAGCACCATGAGATTCACGTAGCGGGGGCGATCCGACAGGATGCGGAGCACGCGGGTGGCGCCGGGGCGATCCTCCTTCGCCATCTCCTCGATGCGCGCGGACGAGATCGTGTTGAGTGCGGAATCGACGGCGGCAAAGACACCACCGAGCGGGACGAGGACGATCGCGAGGACGATCAGCGCGATGGCGCTACTCACAGAAGACCCTTCACGTGGCGGTTACTGGTCCGGTGAGTCGAAGAAGCCGGCCTTGCCGAGCAGCTTCTGATCCCGGGCAGCGAGTGCGGCGTCGCGTTCGGCCCTGCGCAGATCCTCGTACCAGTCCTCGAGCAACTGGTTCTGCAGGCCGAACATCTCCTTCTCCTCCTCCGGTTCGGCGTGGTCGTAGCCGAGGAGGTGGAGCACACCGTGCACGGTGAGCAGAGCGAGTTCGTGTGCGAGCGGGTGATCGGCCTTCTCGGCCTGGTCCGCGGCGAAGGACGGGCACAGCACGATGTCACCGAGCATCGACGGTCCGGGCTCGGGCGAGTCCGGGCGACCGCCGGGCTCGAGCTCGTCCATCGGGAACGACATCACGTCGGTGGGACCGGGCAGGTCCATCCACCGCATGTGGAGGTCGGCCATGGTGGCCGAGTCCACGAGGACCATCGACAACTCGGCCGCGGGGTGCACGTCCATCCTCGCGATCACGAAGCGGGCAACGCTGATCAGCTCCTCTTCGGAGACGTCCATGCCCGATTCGTTCGAGACTTCGATGCTCATGTGTGTCGCTTCCTCCTGGTTCCGGCGACACTCACCCTACCGTCGTGGAGAACGCGAGTGCGCCGCTCTACGCTGTGCGCGGTTCCCGAGCTCGACCTTGCCGTCCCGGTCCGCCTCGAAACGCTCGTACGCGTCGACGATGTCGGACACCAGCCGGTGCCGGACCACGTCGCTGCTGTTGAGTTCGGCGAAGTAGATGTCGTCGATGTCACCGAGGATCTCGGTGGCCGCGCGGAGCCCGGACCGGGCACCGCCCGGCAGGTCCACCTGCGTGACGTCGCCGGTGACCACGACCTTGGAGCCGAAGCCCAGACGGGTGAGGAACATCTTCATCTGCTCGGCGGTGGTGTTCTGCGCCTCGTCGAGGATGATGAACGCGTCGTTGAGCGTGCGGCCACGCATGTACGCCAGCGGCGCCACCTCGATGACACCCGACTGCATCAGCTTCGGGATGGCTTCGGGGTCCATCATGTCGTGGAGTGCGTCGTGCAGCGGGCGCAGGTACGGATCGATCTTCTCGTGCAGCGTGCCGGGCAGGAACCCGAGCCGCTCGCCCGCCTCGACCGCGGGGCGGGTGAGGATGATCCGCGACACCTGCTTGGTCTGCAGGGCCTGCACCGCCTTCGCCATGGCGAGGTAGGTCTTGCCGGTACCGGCGGGCCCGATGCCGAACACGATGGTGTTGGCGTCGATCGCGTCGACGTAACGCTTCTGGTTCAGCGTCTTCGGCCGGATCGTCTTGCCGCGTCGCGACAGGATGTCGAGGGTCAGGACCTCGGCGGGTGATTCGCTCAGCCCCTGCGTGAGCATGCCGACCGTGCGACGCACCGCGTCGGGGGTCAGCGGTTGCCCGCGACCGACGATGGAGCCCAGTTCCGCGATGACCCGTTCGGCGAGCGCGACGTCGCCGGGCCGTCCCGTCAGCGTGACGGCGTTGCCGCGTACATGGATGTCTGCGTCCAGGACCCGTTCGAGAGCGCGCAGATTCTCGTCGGAAGAACCGAGGAGAGGCGGGACCGTTTCGGGTGGGAGATCGATACTCGAACGCACGGTGCGTTCCGCCGGACGCGTGGCGCCGAACGTCTCGCCGTTCTGGTCTTGTTCGCTCACGTGAGGAATATGGCCTTCTTCCCGGTTCCTGGTCGGTCACGACGGTCGTCGTGATGAGGGAAGTCTATCGCTCGCAGGTCACAGCGCCCACCCGATTACGCGACGCCGTCACGACTTCGGGACCTCCGGATGCTCGCGCAACCAGTGCCGCGCCTCGTCCACGACGCGTGCCTGTCGGCCGGCGTCAGCCGGAGAACTCGCCGGCACCGGACAGTAGGGCGTCCCGCGAGATCTTCCAGCAGTCGGTCTCGGGATTCAGGAACGCGTAGTGGTCTTCGCCCTCGACGACATGCAGCGCGACCGGATCCCCGGCCGCCCGCGCGACCTCGCTGTACCGCACACTCACCTTCGCCGGAACCTGCGCGTCCTCCGTGCCGTGCACGCACACCACCGGCACCCCGGTGGGGATGCGGTGCCGTGGGGACGCGGCGCGGTACCGATCGGGGTCTTCGTCGAAGGGGACGCCGAGGAGATCCTCGAGGTAGCCGATCCGCCGGCCCCGCTCCCCCGGGGACGCGAGGTCGAGGGCGCCCGCCTGGGACACGACCCGCTCCGGCCGGACCGTCGTCTGCCTCTCCCCGGCGAGCCACACGGCGAGCTGTCCACCGGCCGAGTGGCCGACGACCCGGACCTTCGACAGGTCGAACGGGACGGGCGACTGCTCGGCGACCGGCCCGGCGATCGCGTCGAGGGCGGCGAGAACGTCGGCGGACATCTCGTCCCACCGGCCGCCCGCACCGAGCCTGCGGTATTCGATGTTCCAGACGGCGACGCCGTGGCGGGCGAGGTCGACCGCGAAGCTCGTGCCCAGGTTCAGGTGGTACTTCCCGCTCCAGAAACCGCCGTGGACGACCATCACCACCGGGACCGCGGCGGCCACGGGCTCCTCGGGCGGGTAGAAGTGCCCGAACTGCTGCGGTTCGGTTCCGTAGGCGATGCGAATGCGGTCCACGGACAGTCAGGCTAGCGGGGCCGCGCCCCAACGGTCCGTGAGGACACCGATGGCGCCCAGCGCGACAGCCGCGGCGGTCGAGGTCCGCAGAACGTGCGGACCGAGCAGCACCGGGACGGCGCCGGCGTCCGTCAGCGCGGCGATCTCCTCGTCGGAGATACCGCCCTCCGGGCCGACGACGAGCACGATCTCGGCCGCCGAGCGCAGCGGAAGCTCGGCGAGGCCCTGGGTGGCCGCCTCGTGCAGCACGGCGACGACGCCGCCGCGGCCGACCACCTCACGGACGACGGCGAGCATCCCGGCGGTGCGGTGCAGTTCCGACACCTCGGGGACGATCGCCCGCCGGGACTGCTTGGCGGCGGCGAGAGCCGCGCTACGCCAGCGAGCGATACCCTTCGCGACCTTGGGGCCCTCCCACCGCGCCACGCAGCGCGACGACTGCCACGGCACGATCGCGTCGACCCCGGCCTCGGTGGCCAGCTCGACCGCCAGCTCGGACCGCTCTGCCTTCGGAAGCGCTTGCACCACAGTCACACTCGGCGACGGCGCCGACACCTGACGACGCTCGTGAACGGTGAGTTCGAGCCGGTCCTTACCGGCCCCCGTCACCTCGGTGTCGGCGAGACCACCCCGGCCGTCGGCCAGCACGATCCGCTCCCCGACACCGATCCGGCGCACCGTCGCGGCATGCCTGCCCTCCGGGCCGTCCAGGACCGCGGTGCCCCCCACCTCGGGCAGCGGGTCGAGGAAGAAGACCGTCGCCGCCACGGTCAGCGACCGCTGAACGCTTCACGCAGGCGTGAGAACAATCCGCCGCTGTGCTGCGACTGGGTGGAGACGACCTCGGCGACGTCGCGGTCGCGCAGGTCCTTGAGTTCGCGGAGAAGCTTCGTCTCCTTGTGGTCGAGGCGCGACGGAACCACGACCTCGAGGTGGGCGTGCACGTCGCCGCGGATGCCGGAACGCAGCTTCGGCATGCCGTGCCCGCGCAGGACCGTCACCGATCCCGGCTGGGTTCCCGGCTCGATGGTGATCTCCTTGGGTCCGTCGATGATCGTGTCGATCGTCACGGTCGTGCCGAGGGCGGCGTCGATCATCGGAACCCGGATCGTGCAGTGCAGGTCTTCGCCGTCGCGCACGAACACCTCGTGCGCCTGCTCGACCACCTCGACGTACAGGTCGCCTGCGGGTCCGCCACCGGGGCCGACCTCGCCCTGCGCGGCGAGCCGGATCCGCATTCCGCCTGCCACGCCTGCGGGCACCTTCACCGTGATGTCGCGGCGGGCGCGCACCCGGCCGTCGCCGCCACACTTGTGGCAGGGGTCGGGGATCGTCTCGCCGGCGCCGCGGCAGGTGGGACACGGCCGCGACGTCATGACCTGGCCGAGGAACGAACGCTGCACCGACTGGACCTCGCCCGCGCCGCCACAGGTCTCACAGCGCACCGGCTTGGAATCGCCGTTGGTGCCCGCACCGGTGCAGCTGTCGCACAGGATCGCCGTCTCGACGGTGACCTGCTTGCTCACGCCGGTCGCGCATTCCGCCAACGTCAGCCTGGTGCGCAGGAGTGAATCGGCGCCCGGCTGGACGCGGCCGCGCGGCCCGCGGCCTGCACCGCCTCCGCCGCCGAAGAACGCTTCGAACACGTCGCCGAGGCCGCCACCGAAACCGCCGCCGAAGCCGGCACCGCCTCCGCCGCCACCCGAGGAGAGGGGGTCGCCGCCGAGGTCGACGATGCGACGCTTCTCCGGATCGGACAGCACCTCGTAGGCCGTCGAGATGTCCCGGAACCGGGCCTGCGCCGCCTCGTCGGGGTTCACGTCGGGATGCAGTTCCCTCGCAAGCTTGCGGTACGCGCGCTTGAGCTCCTGATCGGTCGCCTTCTGATCGACGCCGAGCGTTGCGTAGTAATCCCGTGCCACGTTGAGTCTCTCGTCCTTCTCTACTTCGTTATCTCGCTACCGGTACCTGTGCTCGCCCCACGGCGGCGCTGTCGCCGGGGCCGGCCGTCACCGCTCGGCGAGCACCTGGCCGATGTATCTCGCAACGGCTGCCACCGACGCGATTGTTCCCGGATAGTCCATTCGGGTGGGTCCGAGCACGCCCATTCCGCCGAGCACGGTGCCTGCCGCACCGTAGCCGGTCGAGATGACGGAGGTGCCGCGCATCTGCTCCACCTGGGTTTCCTCACCGATCCGCACCGTCACGGTGCCCGCGTCCTGCGTGGCGGCCAGCAGTTTGAGCACCACCACCTGCTCCTCCAGCGCCTCGAGGACCGCGCGCAGCGAACCGGGGAACCCGCTGATTCCCGAGAAGTCGGCGGCGTTGCGGGTCAGGTTCGCGGTACCGCCGAGGACCAACCGCTCCTCGGGATGCTCGACGAGCGTTTCCACCAGCACGGTGGCCGAACGGATCACGGCGTCGCGCAGATCCTCCGGGGCCTCGTCGGCGAGTTCCGAGACTGCGATGGACGCCGCCGCCAGCCGTTTCCCGTCGAGGGCGCCCCCGAGCAGTCCGCGCAGCCGCGCCAGGTCCTGGTCGTCGAGCACGTCGCCGAGTTCGACGATGCGCTGATCCACTCGACCCGAATCGGTGATGAGCACGAGCAGCAGGCGGGCAGGCGTCAGCGCGACCACCTCGAGGTGCCGGACCGACGACGCCGAGAGTGTGGGATATTGCACAACCGCGACCTGGCGTGTGAGTTGCGCGAGGAGGCGCACACCGCGCCGGAGAACGTCGTCCAGGTCGACCCCGGACTCGAGGAAATCGAGGATCGCGCGCCGCTCCGCCGTCGACAGCGGCTTCACGTCGGCGATGCGGTCGACGAACTGCCGGTAGCCCTTGTCCGTGGGAACACGGCCGGAACTCGTGTGCGGCTGGGCGATGTAGCCCTCGCTCTCGAGGAACGCCATGTCGTTGCGGACCGTCGCACTGGATACACCCAGGTTGTGCCGCTCGACCAGCGCCTTCGATCCCACCGGCTCCTGGGTCGAGACGTAGTCGGCGACGATGGCGCGGAGAACCTCGAACCGTCTGTCGTCCGTACTCGACATCGCCGTCCACCTCCAGTTCTCGATCATCACGAGCAGCGGCGTCACCGAACCTTCGTTCGGATCGGCCGCCACATTCCCTGAGCTACGTGCAGATGCACGTGCATCTCGGCTCGGTCCAGTCTAATCGCCGCGCCGCCGATACCGGTTCAGGCCTTACTGTGGTGACCGGAGACGAGCAGAGGCAACGACCACGGGCGGATGACGAGGCGATGATTTTCAAAGGTGTCATGGACGGCAAGCCGTACCCGGACCACGGGTTGTCGCTGCGCGACTGGTCCAAGATCCCACCCCGGCAGGTGCGGCTGGACGAGATCGTCACCACGACGAAGGTTCTCGAGCTCGACCGGCTGCTGTCCGAGGACTCGACGTTCTACGGCGACCTGTTCCCGCACGCGGTCCAGTGGCACGGGGTGCTCTACCTCGAGGACGGGCTGCACCGGGCCGTGCGCTCGGCACTGCGAAACCGCGTCGTGCTCCACGCCCGCGTCTTCGACTACGACGAGATGCCCGGCATCGTCACCGCCTGAGCGGTCGAGGGCTGAGCGTCAGCGCAGCACCGTCCGGACCACGGCGTCGGCGAGGAGCCGCCCGCGGTCGGTCAGCACCAGGTGCTCGCCCTCGCGCACCAGCAGTCCGTCGGCCACCACGGTCTCGGCGGCGCGCCGCTCCGCGGCATCCAGCTCCGCCACCGGTAGTCCCGTCCGCAGCCGCGCGGTGAGCATTACCCGCTCGACGTGGACGTCCTCCGTGGTCAGCTGTTCGCTCCCACCGACGGGCAGACTTCCCGCAGCCAGCTGGTCCGCGTAGCGCGCCGGGTGCTTGACGTTCCACCAGCGCACACCGCCGACGTGGCTGTGCGCGCCCGGCCCGGCGCCCCACCAGTCCCCGCCGTCCCAGTACCCCAGGTTGTGCCGGCAGCGTGATTCCCCCGTCGCGGCGTCAGCCGATGCCCAGTTCGACACCTCGTACCAGGTCAGGCCCGCGTCGGCGAGCCGAGCGTCGATGCGCTCGTACCGCGACGCCAGGACGTCGTCGTCGGGCGCGGGCAGTTCGCCGCGGCGCACCTTCCTCGCCAGCGTGGTGCCGTCCTCGACGATCAGGGCGTAGGCGGATACGTGGTCCACCCCGGCGGACAGCACGGCGTCCAGCGAGAGGTCGAGGTCCTCGTCGCGCTCCCCCGGAGTTCCGTAGATGAGGTCGAGATTGACGTGCTCGAATCCGGCGGCCCGCGCCTCCTGCGCCGCCGCCACCGCACGTCCCGGTGTGTGGGTGCGGTCGAGCACCTTCAGGACGTGTTGCGCCGCCGACTGCATGCCCAGTGAGATCCGCGTGAATCCGCCGGCGAGCAACCGCTCGAAGAACTCCGGCGACGTGGACTCCGGGTTCGACTCGGTGGTCACTTCGGCGCCCTTCGCGAGGCCGAAGCTCGAGCGGACCGCACCGAGAACGTCCGCCAGTCCGTCGCCGCCGAGGAGTGACGGTGTGCCACCGCCGACGAACACCGTGTCGACGGCCGGGGCGCCCGTCATCTGCGCGGCGAGGTCGAGTTCGCGGCGCAACCCCTCCATCCACGACTGCGGCGACGCCGACGTCCCCAGCTCGCCTGCCGTGTATGTGTTGAAATCGCAGTATCCGCAGCGTGTGGCGCAGAAAGGCACGTGGACGTAGATCCCGAACGGGCGGCTCCCCACACCTTTCAGGGCACTCCCGGGCAGCGCGAATGCCGCCGCCTCGTCGCGACCGACCGTGGTAGTGCTCGTTCCGTTCACCCTTACAGTCTCCATGGTCGGCTCACCTCCGGTGTCCACCCGACTGTCGCGGGCCCCGCCTCGTGATATTTCCCGCAAAAATGGTGGAAATCGGTGCCCGGCTCTGCGTGAGCGATCTGACGTGGCACAATGGTCGACATGACCGGACCCGGAGTGCGACTTGTGGCGCGTCGTCACGTCGATCTCAAGCGTGTCTGCAGCTGTTGTTGTCTGCCCTGTATCGCGCAGTAATTCAGCCTGTCAGCCCGTTCATCATTCTTCTCGACTTCCGGCCGGATTCGAATGCCCCGAGCGAGGACCAGCCCTCCTCCTCGGCCTCAGCCGGTGCATCTTGAGATTCAGGAGTGCTCCATGACGTCGACCACCGACGCCTCCCCCGCTGCCGTCGACGCAGCCCCCGCGCGTACGCGCACGGCGAAGCCGGCCCGGCGACGCGCCGAAGGCCAGTGGGCCCTCGGCTACCGCGAGCCCCTCAACGCCAACGAGCAGGCGAAGAAGGACGACAACCCGCTCAACGTCCGGGCCCGCATCGAGAACATCTACTCGAAGCAGGGCTTCGACAGCATCGACAAGGGTGACCTGCGTGGCCGCATGCGCTGGTGGGGTCTCTACACCCAGCGCGAGCAGGGTTACGACGGCACCTTCACCGGTGACGAGAACATCGATCTGCTCGAGGCCAAGTACTTCATGATGCGGGTCCGCTGCGACGCCGGCGCCCTGAACGTCGAGCAGCTGCGCACCCTCGGCGGCATCTCCACCGAGTTCGGTCGCGACACCGCCGACCTCTCGGACCGCGAGAACGTCCAGTACCACTGGATCGAGATCGAGAACGTCCCGGAGATCTGGAAGCGCCTCGAGTCCGTCGGCCTGCAGACCACCGAGGCCTGCGGCGACTGCCCGCGCGTGGTGCTCGGCTCCCCGCTGGCCGGCGAGTCCCTCGACGAGGTCCTCGACCCCACGCCCGCGATCGACGAGATCGTGCGCCGCTACATCGGCAAGCCCGAGTACTCCAACCTGCCGCGCAAGTTCAAGACCGCCATCTCCGGCCAGCAGGACGTGGTGCACGAGATCAACGACGTCGCGTTCGTCGGCGTCAACCACCCCGAGCACGGCCCCGGCCTGGACCTGTGGGTCGGCGGCGGCTTGTCCACCAACCCGATGCTCGCGCAGCGGGTCGGCGCCTGGGTGCCGCTCGACGAGGTGCCGGACGTGTGGGAGGCCGTGGTCTCGATCTTCCGCGACTACGGCTACCGCCGGCTGCGGTCCAAGGCGCGGCTGAAGTTCCTGATCAAGGACTGGGGCATCGAGAAGTTCCGCGAGGTGCTCGAGACCGAGTACCTGAAGCGGAAGCTGATCGACGGCCCGGCACCGGCCAAGCCGGAGCGCCCGATCGACCACATCGGTGTGCAGAAGCTGCGTAACGGGCTCAACGCGATCGGCTTCTCCCCGATCGCGGGCCGGGTGTCAGGCACCATCCTGACGAAGGTTGCCGAGGCGGTGGCCGCCGTCGGTTCCGACCGCGTCCGCTTCACCCCGTACCAGAAGTTGATCGTGCTCGACGTGCCGGACGACAAGGTCGAATGGCTGATCGACGAGCTCGAGCCCCTTGGGCTGCACGGGCGTCCGTCGCACTGGCGTCGAAACCTGCTGGCATGCAGCGGCATCGAGTTCTGCAAGCTGTCGTTCACCGAGACCCGCAAGCGTTCGCAGGTGCTCGCGCCGGAACTCGAGGAGCGCCTGGCGGACATCAACGCCAACCTGGACGTGCCGATCACGGTCAACATCAACGGCTGCCCCAACTCCTGCGGCCGGTCCCAGATCGCCGACATCGGGTTCAAGGGCATGCTCGTCGACGACGGTGCGGGCAACCAGATCGAGGGCTTCCAGGTGCACCTGGGCGGCAGCCTCGGCCTCGACGCCGGTTTCGGCCGCAAGCTGCGCCAGCACAAGGTGACCAGCGGGGAGCTGGGCGACTACATCGAGCGCGTGGTGCGCCAGTTCGTCAAGCACCGCAACGAGGGCGAGCGATTCGCCGAGTGGACAGTCCGAGCAGAAGAGGAGGACCTGCGATGAGCGTCGACCTTTCCAGCGTCACCGAGGACGACCTGAGGGAACTCGCCGTGAAGGGGGCGTCGAGTCTCGAGGGTGCGTCCGCGCGGGAATTGCTGCAGTGGACGGAAGACACGTTCGGGGCCGGGGCGAGCGAAGCGACGGGGTATCGGAACAGCTACATCGTCGCCTCGAATATGCAGGACGGCGTTCTGGTCCACCTCGCCGCCCAGGTTCATCCCGGCGTGGACGTGCTGTTCCTCGACACCGGCTACCACTTCGCGGAGACTATCGGCACCCGCGACGCCGTCGAGCAGGTGTACGGCGTCAACGTCATCAACGCGCGCGCCGAGGCGAGCGTCGCAGAACAGGACGCGGCGGAGGGCAAGGACCTGTTCGCCCGCGAACCCAACCGGTGCTGCGCGCTCCGGAAGGTCGCCCCACTGAAGAAGACCCTCTCCGGCTACAAGGCCTGGGTCACCGGTATCCGGCGGGTCGAGGCCCCCACCCGCGCCAACGCCCCACTGATCTCGTTCGACGACGCGTTCGGTCTGGTGAAGATCAATCCGATCGCGGCGTGGTCCGACGAAGACATGCAGGCCTACATCGACGAGCACTCGATTCTGGTGAATCCGCTCGTCGACGAGGGCTATCCGTCCATCGGGTGCGCTCCGTGCACCAGCAAGCCAGCCCCCGGCAGCGATCCGCGCAGCGGACGCTGGGCCGGTCAGGCCAAGACAGAATGCGGGTTGCACGCCTCATGACCATCGACATCTCCACTTCCCTCGCCGAATCCGACGTCCGGCCGCAGTTGGACGGGTCGCAGTTCGACACGCTCGACGCGCTCGAGTCGGAAGCCATCCACATCTTCCGTGAGGTCGCGGGCGAGTTCGAACGCCCGGTGATCCTGTTCTCCGGCGGCAAGGACTCCACGGTGCTGCTGCACCTGGCGATCAAGGCGTTCTGGCCTGCACCGCTGCCGTTCGCGCTGCTGCACGTCGACACCGGACACAACCTGCAGGAGGTCCTCGACTTCCGCGATCACGTCGTGTCCAAGTACGACCTGCGCCTGCACGTGGCGAAGGTCGAGGACTACCTGGCCGACGGCCGGCTCACCGAGCGCCCCGACGGGATCCGCAACCCGCTCCAGACCGTTCCCCTGCTCGACGCCATCGCCGAGAACCGTTTCGACGCGGTCTTCGGTGGTGCTCGACGCGACGAGGAGCGCGCCCGGGCAAAGGAGCGCATCTTCTCGCTGCGCAACAGTTTCGGCCAGTGGGACCCGAAGAAGCAGCGCCCCGAACTGTGGAACCTGTACAACGGCAAGCACTCCCCCGGTGAGCAGGTCCGCGTCTTCCCGCTCAGCAACTTCACCGAACTCGACATCTGGCGGTACATCGCCCGTGACAACGTCGAACTGGCCAGCATCTACTACGCGCACCAGCGCGAGGTGTACCAGCGCGACGGCATGTGGATGACGCCCGGTGTGTGGGGCGGACCGTCCGAGGGTGAGGACCTGCAGACTCTGTCGGTGCGGTACCGCACCGTCGGCGACGGGTCCACCACGGGCGCAGTTCTTTCCGAGGCCGGCGACAACGAGGCGATCCTCGCCGAGGTCGCAGCGTCCCGGCTGACCGAGCGCGGCGCAACCCGTGGCGACGACCGAGTTTCCGAAGCGGCTATGGAAGACCGCAAGCGAGAGGGCTATTTCTGATCATGAGCGACCTTCTGAGGCTTGCCACCGCCGGCAGTGTGGACGACGGCAAGTCGACCCTCGTCGGCCGTCTGCTGTACGACACGAAATCGGTTCTCGCAGACCAGATCGACGCCGTCACCCGGGCGTCGGTCGACAAGGGGCTGTCCACCCCCGACCTGTCCCTGCTGGTCGACGGCCTGCGCGCGGAGCGTGAACAGGGCATCACGATCGACGTGGCGTACCGCTACTTCGCGACACCCAACCGCACCTTCGTGCTCGCGGACACCCCCGGCCACGTGCAGTACACCCGCAACACCGTCTCCGGCGCCTCCACCGCGCAGTTGGTGATCCTGCTGGTCGACGCGCGTAAGGGCGTCATCTCGCAGACCCGCAAGCACGCCGCCGTGCTCGCGCTGCTCGGCGTGCCGAAGCTGGTGCTCGCGGTCAACAAGATCGACCTGGTCGAGAACCCCGCCCAGGTGTTCGCGGACATCTCCGAGGAGTTCAACGCGCTGACCACCTCGCTGGGGTGGGCGTCCGAGGACGTCGTGGAGATCCCCGTCTCCGCGCTGCACGGCGACAACGTGGCCGTCCGCTCCGAGAACACCCCGTACTACAACGGCCCCACCCTGATCGAGCACCTCGAGTCGATCCCGGTGGACGCCGAACCGCACCGCGTCGGCCTCCGTTTCCCCGTGCAGTACGTGATCCGTCCCCGGACGGCGGAGTTCCCGGACTACCGCGGGTACGCGGGACAGGTCGCCGCCGGTGAGGTGACCCCGGGCGACGAGGTCGTGATCCTGCCGTCCGGTGTCCGCACCACGGTCACCCGCATCGACACCGCGGACGGCGAACTCGACAGCGCCCACGCCGGCCGCAGCGTCACTCTCGTGCTGGCCGACGACGTCGACGTCTCCCGCGGCGACGTCATCGCCTCCCCCGCCGACGCCCCGGAGCCGCTCGGCGAGTTCGACGCGACGGTCTGCTGGCTGGCCGAGAAGCCGCTGCGTCCCGGCGCGCGCCTGCTGCTCAAGCACGGCACCCGCACCACGCAAGCCATCGTCGGCACGCTCGTCGAACGTTTCAACGAGCAGGAACTCACCTCGGAGCCCAGCCCGGAGTCGTTGGAACTCAACGAGATCGGCAGAATCTCGGTGCGCGTCGCCGAGCCGATCGTGGCGGACGACTACACCGTGAACCGCCACACCGGCAGCTTCCTGCTGATCGACCCGGCCGGCGGCAACACGCTCGCGGCCGGCCTCGTCGGAGATGCCATCGCAGCGGTGGAGCTCGGCGAGCGCGTCTAGTGCGATGACCCCGCTGATCGCTGTCGCCCACGGCAGTCGCGAGCCCCGCAGTGCGCGGGTGGTGGCGGCTGCCGTGTCGGCGCTCCGGGCGCAGCGACCGGACCTCGACGTCCGGCTGTGCTTCCTCGACCTCAACGCGCCGTCCGTGGACCAGGTGCTCGACGCGGTCGCCGCCGAGGGGCATTCCACCGCCGTGGTCGTGCCGATGCTGCTGGGCAGCGCGTTCCACGCCCGCGTCGATCTTCCGGCTCTCCTGGACGCCGCCCGTCTCCGTCACCCCCACCTGCACGTCCGGCAGGCGGACGTTCTCGGGCACGATGCGCGGCTGGTCGAGGCGGTCCGTGACCGCATCGGCGAGGCCGGCGGTTCCGTCGGCGAGTCCGGTCTCGGTATCGTCCTCGCCGCGGTCGGCTCGTCCGACCCGGCCGCGAACGACCGAACCCGTGAGTTGGCCGAATCGGTCGCCGCGGGCACCCGATGGTCGGGAGCGGTGACGTGCTTCGCGACCTCGGCGGAACCGACGGTGCAGCAGGCGATCTCGACGCTGCGGCAGGCCGGTGCCGCGCGCATCGTGATCGCACCGTGGTTCCTGGCTCCGGGACTGCTCACGGACCGGTTGAGCCGTGCGGCGGAATCCTGCGGACCGGGCATCACCTACGCGGCCACCATCGGACCGCACCCCCGACTGCTCGACGTCATGCTCGACCGGTACTCACAGACACACACGGAGCTGCAGCGGTACCGGGCACTGTCGGCCTGAGCGCGTCGATCACCGCACGCCCGGCGTCCCGGCTCCCAACCGCTATCCGCGCGTCGCCATTGGGGTAGGTGCGCGCGTGGATGCCGGCACGGGCGAGAGCGTCACCGACTTCCTCTCCGGGGATGTACAGGAAGTTAGCCTGACTGCGCGGGACCGGAATTCCCATCGCCCGCACCGTGCGCCACAGTTCCTCCCGTTCGGCGACGATGGCAGCCACCCGGGTACGGAGCTCGTGCTCGGCGGCGTACGACGCCGTGACCGCGGGAACGGCGGCGCTGCCCATCCCGAACGGCAATTGCAGCGTTCGAATCGTCCGCGCCAGAGCCGCATTCGCGAAGCCGAAACCGATACGCAACCCGGCCAGACCGTACGCCTTGGAGAACGTTCGCAGGAACACGACGTTCTGATGTTCGGCGATGATGCGATGCACGTCCAGGACCAGTCGGCGGTCGACGAACTCCACGTAGGCCTCGTCGAGGACGACTATCACCCGGTCCGGCACACGACGGAGGAATTCCGCCAGCTCGGCGGTGTCGACGAGCGTCCCGGTGGGGTTGTGCGGGCGGCAGACGACGACGAGCCGGGTGCGGTCGTCGATCGCGGCCGCCATCGCGGCCAGATCCTGCCCGCCGTCCGGGAGAATCGGTACCGGCACCGCGTCGAGTGCCGCGATGCGCGCCATGATCGGGTACCCGTCGAACGTCGGGGCGGTGAACACGATCCGCTCCCCCGGCCCGGCGACCGAGCGCATGATCTGCAGTGCGACGCCGGTGGCACCGGCGCCCACGACCACCTGATCGGCGTCGAGCCCTTCGTGATCCGCGATGACCTCGATCAGCCGTTCGGGCAGGAACTCCGGATACCGATGCGCCCGGCGCATCACACCGTCGAGCGCGTCGAGCACGGAGGGCAACGGGGCGAACGGGTTCTCGCTCAGCGCGAGATCGAATCTCACACCGGGTCCCGCGATGGTCGGCGTCGTCATCTCACACCCCCGCCGGGGCGGCGCCCCATCGAATCGCCCCGGCCCCGGCGAAGTCGCCCGCGTGCGCGAACGCGGACATCATCACCAGCGAACCGTTGGGGATGCGGCCTGCCCGGTTCTCGATGTCGAGGGTGACGGGGATCGCGGCGCCGAACAGGTTCCCGCATTCGTCGAACGTGTCGGGGTGTCGTTCCGCCGGTAGCTCGAGTGCGTCCCGCCAGTTGCGGAGGAACAGCCGGTTGGGCTGGTTGGTGACCAGGGTGTCGATCGCGTCCGGGGTGATGCCGATCTGCTTGCACACCGCGAGCGCCACCTCGGGGACGAGCCGGTTCCCACGGGCGAAGACCTTCGCGATCCTCGATTCGGTGAACCCGATGTGCAGTTGGCCGGTGCCCGCCTCCCAGTACTTGCGGGGCGGATCGACGGCGGCCGTCATGTCCCCGGCGAACTCGGGGTAGGTCCGGCACTCGAGCCCGAGCACCGGCGCGGCCTCCGACTTCACCAGCAGGCATGCGCCCGCGCCGTCACCGGGCACCGCCGACTGTGCCAGCGCGCGCACGTCCGATTGCGTGAAGATCTGGCCGGCGCTGTTCTGCACCGACACGATCAGGGCGGTCGACGGGTCGCCGGTCCGCATGATCTGACGTGCCAGTTTGATCATGTACACGAACGACGCGCAGCCGCCGTTGTGCAGGTCCACCACCCAGTCCGGGGTGATTCCCATCCGGCGCGCGAGTTCTCCGCCGGTGCCCAGGATCGGGACGTCGGGCAGCTGGGTGTGGGTGATGAGAATGTCCACGTTGGCGACGAGTTCGGAACCGTTCCGCTCGACCAGCGGGGCGATCGCACGTTCCGCCATGTCGACGGCGTTCTCGTCGCTCGCGATGTGGTGGCGGAATTTCGGCGCCCGGAACATGATGTTCTCGGCGAGCCGGTCGGTGGCGGCGAACTGGGCGAAATAGTCCGCTCCCACCCGGTTCTCGGGTAGGTAGCCGGCAATGTCGATCAGGCTGACGGTGTCCATGTCTCACTCACTCATCCAGGTCGGGGTCACGGGCAGGTCGTTCGCCCACCGGTATTCGCAGATCGCCTTGAGATTGCTCATCTCCAGTTGGTGTCCGGCGGCGAACATGTCCCAGAAGTCGCCCACCCACGGAACCCGGTCCGCGGGGGCGGTCTCGGGGTAGGGATTGTCGTCGTAGAACGGATGGTGGCAGTTGGTCCACAACACGACGGATCCGTCGACGTCCAGGACCGTACGCGCGTCCACCACCCGCATCAGATACACCATCCACAGGTGTTTCCCCTGGTCCCAGGCGCAGTGATAGTCGACGGTCATCGCGGCCGGGTGTGCCACGGTGCGCGTGTAGATCTCGGTGGTGTCGCCCAGGCGGTCGTACGCGAGCCACAGCCCGGGTTCTCCGGCCGGGGTGAATCCCCGGAGGCTGTACGTCCATTCCTCGAGGCTGCGGGTGTGGGAGAGGTAGCGGAACACCTCGTCCGGCGGGCAGTTGATGTATTCGTTGACAGTGCAGTACTTTCCGAACACCTGGTCGTGCGGATACACCGACCGCAGCATGTCCATGATGATCGGTGTCGTCGCCTGACGGTCGGAGGTCTCGATGCGGACGAGGCCGGGCAGGTCGGCGGGAAGGTCGGGCAGCGGGGTGATCTCTCGAGCGGTCATCGGCGGGCTCCTTCTCGGGATTCGGATCTCTCGGTCGGCTGCCGGGCAGGCAGGAACGGCAGGAACGGCGGCAACTCGTCGGCGTCGCAGGCGACTTCGATGACAGCGGGCCCCGCCGAGTCGGCCGTGGCGCGGAGAGAGTCGGCCAGGCCGGCGGGCGTGTCGACCGTGTGGGACGGCAAGCCGGGGAACAGTGCGCCGACTCCCGCCGCAATGTGGGCGGGACGAAACCGGCTGTAGGTGTATGCGCCCTCGAAGTACACCTGCTCGCGGGTCAGGCACATCGCGTGGGCGTTGTTGTTGAACACGACGAACGTCACCGGCACGTCGTACTCGACCGCCGTGTGGATCTCGAGTCCGTGCGCATAGAACGCACCGTCGCCGGCGATCACGAACGTGCGACGGCCGCGCGAGAACGCGGAACCGATCGCGGCGCCGAACGTGTAGCCCATCCCGCCCATTCCCAGCGCAACCACGAACCGGCCTCCGGCAGTCACCGGAAGGTGATGCACGACAGCGGCACCCGTGTTTCCGGCGTCCGCGAACACGTCGGCACCCGCAGGCATCACCGCGGAGAGCGCCTTCACCGCGTCCGTATAGCGCAGGCCCGACGAGCCGGACGGCGGCACGTCGATCGGGGTCGGATCGCACTGGGCGACGGGCGCACGCGAGGCCGCCGGTCCGATTTCGGTGACGAGCCCACGCAGCGTCGCCCGCAGATCCCGCGTCGGCACGTGACGGGCCTGCAGATACGGCTTCGCCGAGCCGACGCTGTACACCAGCGTCTTCTCGAGCACGGCATCCAGACCTCCCCGTGCCATCACCGGCAGTCGTGTGCCGACGAGCAGGCAGACATCGGAATCCTGCAGTGCGTCGACCACATCCCGATTCCCCATCGCGCCGGTGACCCCGAGCCGCCCGGGCGCACCGGGATCGAGCACGTCCCTCGCGTCGGGCGTGACGGCGACCCGGGCACCGAGCACGCGCACGAGTTCCGCGAGTTCCGTTCGCGCGCCGGCTCGCGCGACCTCGTCGCCGGCGATGACGGTGATCCGGCCGTAGTCGTCGCGCAGGGCTTCGGCGAGCCGCACGACGTCCGTCGTGGTGGTGTGGGATACCGTCGAGACCGTTCGAGCCGGTTCCGGGAACTCGCCGACCTCCTGCTGAATGTCCTTCGGCAGCAGGAGAACCGCCGGTCCACCGCGACGCGCGGCGGCCAGCGCCTCGGCGAGCTGGCGTTCGAGGTCGAGCGGCGACTCGACACGCGCACAGTACACGGACACCTCGCCGAACAACCGGGTCGCATCGATCGACCCCGCCAGTCCACTCGTGTCCTGGAATGCACCCATCCCTTCGAGCGTCGTCGGCGGTTGCCCTACCAACGCCAGAAGCGGCACACGGGACGCGAATGCCTCACCGAGCCCGGCGATCACATTGAGCGCGCCCCCGCCCGACGTCGCCGCGACCACCCCGATCCGGTTCGAGGTCCGGGCATACCCGTCGGCCATCGTCGTCGCCGAGAACTCGTGTTTGGCGACGACGCCCTCGACGTCGCGGGAGCGATGCAGCGCGTCGTACAGGTCCTCGATGTTCGCGCCTCCCACACCGAAGACGTGCTCGACCCCCTCCGCGGCCAGCGCCGAGACGATGTAGTCGGCGACGCGCATGGTGCGACCGGTTTTCCGTGGCTCGTGATCCGTGAGATTCATCGGCAGACCCCCGTGTCGTGGATCGGACGGGGCGACCTGCGGTCACCCACTGGATATACACACGAACCACGGACCGGTCGGGTTCACCAGTGGCAGAACATTTTTCCGGAAACGTTCGTGACGAACGAAACACGGCGATGGAGCGAGCAGGAGGTACGAAAACCGACCCGACTCCGTGGCAGCCCGCTCACAACGCCGTGGTCAGCAATACCTGATGGTCGTCGTCGGATCGGACGTCAATGCTCGCGATCGCGTCGACGGGCAGGCTGGTGGTGGCTGTGGGCCGCACCGTCCTGCCGGCCTCACCGGTCCAGGTGGCCAGTGTGGTGACCACTCCGGAGCGGTCGGTGACGGTCAGCGCGTACCCCTCGGTGTCGGCGCCGTAGCGACCGTCGCCGGGCCACGTGTCCTCGTAGGAGCACTCGACGAAGATGACCGTGCCCCAGGACGTCGACGCGACGGATGCGCTCGCGGTGATCGTCGTCGGGACCACGGGCGTGAACACCGTCTCGGTGGTGTTCGCGCGGTCCGGGAGGGGCATGGCCGTCACCGGGGCGGCCGGTCGGTGGTCCTGCGTCACCAGCACCCCGACGGGGACGGCAACGGCGACCACGGCGGCCGCCGCTGCGAGGGCCGTCGCCGCTCGCCGGTAGTGCCTGCGCCGCTGCACCGTGCCCACCAACTGGGTCAGCACACGCGGTGCGGGCGACTCCTCGTCCTCGGGCACAGCGTTCCCGGGCAGCGTGCCGAACGCCTCTTCCGGTGTGATCAGGGCCAGCAACCCGGGCATGCCCGCCAGCTCGGACACGGCCTGCGAGCACTGTGCGCAGTGGGCGAGGTGGGCCTCGTATTCGCGCCGATCGCTCGGGGACATCGCACCGAGCACGTATGCGGCGTCCCAGCGGACGTAGGGATCCTCATGCGACTCGAAGTCGTCGAACGTCATCGGGTCACCCCCATTTCCTGCAGAGCCAATCGAAGGGCCCGCAATCCGTAATGCATGCGGGATTTCACCGTTCCCTCCGGTATTCCGAGTTCGTCGGCGATCTGGTTGGTCGACATTCCCCGGTAGTAGCCGAGCACGAGAACCGCACGATGGTCGGGACTGAGCCGGGCCAGCGCATCACCCATCATCCAGGCGTCGAGAGCGCCGTCCGAGCTGTCCGGTGCAGCGCGTTCGGGTGTGGAGCTCATCCCGATCTCACGTTGGGAGCGGGCGCTGCGGTGCTCGTCGAACACGAGGTTCCGGGCGACCGTGAACAACCACGCCCGAGCCGACGACTCCGACTGGTCGAGCACGTTCGGATGCTTCCAGGCTCGCAGCAGTACCTCCTGCACGATGTCCTCGGCGCGGGCGCGGTCGCCGGTCAGCCGCAGGGCATACCGCCACACTGCGGGGGCATGCTCCTCGTACAGGGCGTGCATCAGCTCGGTCTGGGCATCCGGCATCGGTCACCACCTCCCAGCAGTACACACGGTTCACCCGCGCCTCCGGTTCACCGCGCCACCGAAACACAGGGAAACCCCAGGTGAGCCGGGTCGCAGCGGCCGAAAACCCTTGGCCCGTACATTAGGAGGTGTTCAGTGCCACGGCGGCGTGGACGAGCGCCTGGAACGCCTTCTCGTCGATCGTGTCGCCCTCGTGGAAATCGATGGCACGCCGGGTGTTGCCTTCGAGGCTGGAGTTGAAGAGTCCTGACGGGTCGTCCAGCGAGGCGCCCTGGGCGAACGTCACCTTCACCGCCTTCTTGTACGTCTCACCGGTGCAGATCATTCCGGCGTGCGACCACACCGGCACCCCTCGCCACTTCCACTCCTCGACGACGTCGGGGTCGGCCTGCGTGACGAGGGCACGGATCCGGGCGAGCGTCTCGCCCCGCCAATCACCCAGCTCCTCGATTCGCGCATCTATCAACTGCGAGGGAGAGTCACCTCCGCCTCCCTCGTCCGAGCCGCTCGTCCGCTTCTTCATGGTGGGCTGTCGCGCTCCTTCTGGCTGTTGTTGCTCGCAGGTCACTCGAGTATCCACGCGGACCGCCTCGATCGTGCCGGGATCGGCTGCCGACCGATTTACCTCTGGCGCGTCGGCGCCGTCCTGGACCAAACTGGAATGGAGGTGAGGAGCACCCCCATGAGCACAGCACGGATTCGACGCGGCATCGTGGCAGGCATCGACGGATCGGACGGCGCGCTGGAAGCGGCGGCGTGGGCGGCATCCGCGGCGAGGCGCTTCGAGGAGCCGCTGCGCCTCGTCCACGTGCTACCCAAGCATCCGAATTCCGCGGACGGTCACCCCGAAGGGGACGAGTTCCTCGACGCCGCCGAGCGCATCGTCCTGGACGGGCAGCAGGACCTGGACGTGGAGCGCAGCACCCACCCCGGTCCGCCCGCCCACGCGTTGGTGGAACTGTCCAAGACGGCCCGGATGCTGGTTCTCGGGCCCGCGGCGACGAGTGAGATGAAATCGGTGGTTGCCGGTTCCGATGTCGTGCGGGTGTCGAATCGAGCCGAATGCCCGGTCGTCGTCTGGCGCGGCATCCAGGGCCACGAGGTCAGCGAAACCCGGCCCGTCGTGGTGGGTGTGGACGGCAGCGAACTGAGCGACATGGCGGTGGCCCACGCGTTCGAGTTCGCGGCGTTCTTCGGTGCTCCCCTCGTCGCGGTGCACACCTGGGCCGAGCACTCCACCCTCGGTGCGTGGTACTCGGAGGAAAGACGCTTCACCGACTGGTCCGACCTGGTCCAGCACGAGGAG
Organism: Rhodococcus sp. LB1; assembly: GCF_001583455.1. NCBI lineage: Bacteria > Bacillati > Actinomycetota > Actinomycetes > Mycobacteriales > Nocardiaceae > Rhodococcus > Rhodococcus sp. LB1. The sequence continues at coordinate 57,509 of NZ_LTCZ01000052.1, forward strand.
GCGTGGCTCGCCGAGAGCCTCGCGGGGTGGCACGAGAAATATCCCGATGTCGAGGTCACGCGCTGCCTCGAGCGTGGTGGGCCGATGAAGGTGCTCCTCGAGTACTCGTTCGGTGCACAGTTGATCGCGGTCGGCAGTCACGGGCGAAATCCGTTCACCGCGTCGATCGTGGGCTCGACGAGCCAGAGCCTCATCCACCACGCTCGGTGCCCGGTGCTCATCTGCCGAAAAGGCTGAACACCGGCAGGATCCGTTTCTCCCCTTTTCGATCAGCCTGATTCATATTCACGCTTCGCGGCGCCATTCCCCCGGCGAGGCGGGATCCGAATTCCTATGCCCGAACACTGCCCTGAACTGCCGAAACGCATAACGTCACGGCGCATACATCGGACACTCACATGCAGCAGAAAATGCCAAGTGTTTCAATCACGCTAATTCGATTTCCTCCAGATTTCGGCACCGAATTTCGCGTTTATAGTTTCCGGCATGTCGGAGCCACGCTCATATCTCGTGTGCGCGTCACAGCGCAGCGGCAGCACTCTGCTCGTCGAATCCCTTCGCGCCACGACCGTGGCCGGCAACCCCGAGGAGTTCTTCCAGTACCTGCCGTCCACCAGTCGATCGCCGCAGCCGCGGCAGTGGTTCGAGGGCGTCACCGACGAGGCGGTGCTCTCACTGCTCGCCCCGCTCGAACCGGGGACCGCCGACACCCGCACCGCGGAGCAGTGGCGCGATCAACTCCTCAGCCTCGGTCGCACGCCCAACGGGGTGTGGGGCGGAAAGCTGATGTGGAACCAGGTGCCGCTCGTCCTCGACCGCGCCGCCGGACTTACGGACCGGTCCGGCGACGACCTCCGGTCCGCCCTCGACGACATCCTGGGCCGCGACCTCGCCTTCATCCATGTCTACCGGCGTGACGTCGTCGCGCAGGCGGTGTCGATGTGGCGGGCGGTGCAGACTCAGGTGTGGCGCGACGACGCCACGCCGCCCGCCCCGCACGACGGCGCCGAGTACCACGCGGACGGCATCGCGCACCTCGTCCGCATTCTGCGCGATCAAGATGAGCAGTGGCGCAACTGGTTCGAGGCCGAGGGGCTCGACCACATCGACATCGGTTTCGACGATCTCGTCGCGGCGCCGCAGGCGACGGCGGCGAAGGTGCTCGTCGAACTGGGACTCGACGCCGATCTCGCGCCCCCGCCGCCGCTGAAGCGGCAGAGCGACGGCCGCTCCACGGAGTGGGCCCTGCGGTATCGGTCCGAGGCCGCTGCGAACGGACTTCCGCTGTGACCGTCGTCGGCGCCGCGGCACCGCGGCACCGCGCCGCCGTCACCGCCGCGGCACGGGTGGACGAACTCCGCGCGCTGGAGGCGGAGGCCGTGCACATCATCCGCGAGGTGGTCGCGGAACTCGAGCGGCCGGTTCTACTGTTCTCGGCGGGCAAGGACTCGATCGTGTTGCTGCGGCTGGCGGAGAAGGCGTTCCGGCCGTCCCCGTTGCCGTTTCCCGTCCTGCACGTCGACACCGGGCACAACTTCCCCGAGGTGATCGAGTTCCGCGATCGCCGGCTCGCGGAGGACGGTCACCGGCTGATCGTCGCGTCGGTGCAGGAGTCGATCGACAGGGGCCGCGTCACCGAATCGGGCGGCCCCGGCACGTCCCGGAACCGGCTGCAGACCCGCACCCTGCTCGACGCCCTGGAGGAGCACCGCTTCGACGCCGCGTTCGGCGGCGCGCGCCGCGACGAGGAACGGGCCCGCGCGAAGGAACGGGTGCTCAGCTTCCGCGACGAGTTCGGGCAGTGGGATCCGCGTTCGCAGCGGCCCGAGCCGTGGTCGCTGTACAACGGGCGGATTCGCCGCGGTGAACAGGTCCGCGTGTTCCCGCTGAGCAATTGGACCGAACTCGACATCTGGCGCTACATCGAACTCGAGAACCTGGCGCTGCCGTCGATCTACTTCGCCCACGAGCGGCAGGTGTTCGAGCGCGACGGCATCCTGCTTGGGTTGTCCGAGTACACGCTGCCCACCGAAGACGAACTGGTGCAACGGCTCCGGGTGCGGTACCGCACGGTCGGGGACCTGACCATCACCGGTGCCGTGCGCTCCGCCGCCGGCGACGTCGCCGGCGTGATCGAGGAGATCGCCGCGGCCACGGTCTCCGAACGCGGCGAGACCCGGGCCGACGACAGAACTTCCGTTGCCGCGATGGAAGACCGCAAGCGCGAGGGGTACTTCTGATGACCACCACCAGCCGGCCCCGCCAGTTGCTGCGGCTCGCCACCGCGGGCAGCGTCGACGACGGCAAGAGCACCCTGATCGGCCGCCTCCTCCACGACACCGGCAGTCTGCCCACCGACCACCTCGAGGCCGTGACGAACGCCGACGGCGAGGCGGACCTCGCCGCCCTGTCCGACGGGCTGCGCGCCGAACGCGAACAGGGCATCACCATCGATGTGGCGTACCGGTTCTTCTCCACACCCACCCGCAGTTTCGTGCTCGCGGACACGCCGGGGCACGAACGGTACACCCGCAACATGTTCACCGGTGCGTCGAACGCCCACGTGGCCGTGCTGCTCGTGGACGCCCGCGCCGGGGTGCTCCGGCAGACCCGCCGCCACGCGCGGATCGCCGACCTTCTCGGCGTGCCGCACCTGGTCGCCGTGGTCAACAAGATCGACCTCGTCGACTTCGACGAGACCCGGTTCAAGGAAGTCGAATCCGAACTCGGTCTGCTCGCGCAGCGCCTCGGCGGCCGCGACCTCACGGTGATCCCGGTGTCCGCCACCCGCGGCGACAACGTCGTCACGCGGTCGGATTCGACACCCTGGTACGACGGGCCCACAATCCTCGAGTATCTCGAGGAGGTGGAACTCGCCGCGCCGTCCGCGGTCGCGTCCGAGCTGCGACTGCCGATTCAGTGGGTGGCGCGTCCCAAGGACGACCGGCGACGCCGCTACACCGGCCGGCTGTCCGCGGGCATCCTGTCCGTCGGGGACGAGGTGGTGGTCCTGCCTGGGGGTTCCCGCAGCACGGTCACCGCCCTCGACACCCTCGATCCGAACCGGTCCGTCGCGGTGGCCCCGCTGTCGGTGTCGTTCGAACTCGCGGACGACCTCGACGTCGCCCGCGGCGATCTCGTCGTGAGCGCCGCCGCCGACGCGACCGCCCCCGCCCCGGCCCGCGAGATCGACGCGACGGTGTGCTGGCTGAGCGAGACACCGCTGCGGGCAGGTGACCGGGTGGCGCTCAAGCACACCAGCCGCACCGTACGCGCCACGGTTCAGGAATTGCACACCCGGCTCGATCCGGAAACCCTCGAAGAACACGACTCCCCCAGCGAACTCGCCCTCAACGACATCGGCCGGATCACGCTCCGGACGAGCACGGTGGTTCTCCCCGACCCCTACGCCACCAATCGCGACGCCGGCGCGTTCATCCTCATCGACGAGCAGAGCAACGACACCGTCGGCGCCGGCACCGTCAGCGAAGCCCGGGAAGTCGTGCCCGGCGAGCAGACCCGGCACGACGTCAAGTGGCACCCGTCGTCGCTGGAGCGGGATCGGCGCTGGTCCGCGACCGGGCAGCGGGGCGCCACCATCTGGCTCACCGGGCTGCCGGCGTCCGGGAAGTCGACGGTGGCGGTCGCGCTCGAACGGACCCTCGTCGACGCCGGACGGACCGCCTACCTGCTGGACGGCGACAACGTGCGGCACGGCATCTCGGACGACCTCGGATTCTCGCCCGGTGACCGCGCCGAGAACATCCGCCGCGTCGGACACCTCACCCGGTTGTTCGCGGACGCCGGGGTGGTCGCCATCGCGTCGATGGTGTCGCCGCTGCGCTCGGACCGCGCGATCGCGCGGGCGCTCAACGAGGCCGCGGGACTGCCGTTTCTCGAGATCCACGTGAGCACGCCGGTCGACGAGTGCGAACGGCGTGACCCCAAGGGGCTCTACGCCCGGGCGCGGGCAGGCGAACTCCGCGGCCTCACCGGGATCGACGCGCCGTACGAGGCCCCCGAGGACCCGGATCTCGCGTTCGACACCACCGGCGCCGATCTCGACGACCTCGTCGCGCGGATTCTCGCCGAACTCGCCCGGCACGAGACGCTGACCGCCTAGCGTGCGGCGAGCCGGAGGAGTGCCTCGTGGAGCGCGGTCCGGTCGTCGAACACACGTCGGTGCGGTCCGTACGCCTGAACCCGATCGTGCCCGCGGCCTGCGACGACCACGACGTCGCCCGGCGAAGCGAGGGTGACGGCGGCGACGATCGCCTCCGCGCGGTCGGGAAGGACGAGCACGTCGGCGCCGCCACCCCTGCGTGCTCCCCGCGCCACGTCCTCGCGCAGGCGCTGGGCGTCGTCGGAGTACGGGCTCTCGTCGGTGACGATGACCGTGTCGGCGAAACGGGCTGCGGTCGCGCCGAGCGGGACCCGCTTGCCGGGGTCGCGCTCACCGGTCGCCCCGACGACGGCGATGACCCGGCCTCGTGTCAGCGAGCGGAGGTACGGAAACAGACGTCGCTGTCCGGCCGTGTTGTGCATGTAGTCGACGAACGCGAGGAACGGCTGGCCCGCGTCCACCGCTTCCAGGCGTCCGGGCACCGTGTCGAGGTTCTCGATCCCGGCGACCGCCGAGTCGAGGTCCACGCCGCGAGCCGCAAGGGCGGCGATCGCCGCGAGTGCGTTGTCCACCTGGTGCACTCCGAGTAGCCGGAGCCGCACCGGTTTCCGCACCCCGGCACAGTGGAGCGTGAACGACGTGCCGCGCTCGTCCGCGTGCACGGCGGACGCGTGGACGTCGGCCGCCGCCGTCCTCGACGAGAACGTCACGCGGGGCACGGTGACGGTGGCGGCGAGGCGACGTCCGAACTCGTCGTCGATGCCGATGGCGGCCGCGGCGCAGTGCCCCGGTTCGAACAATCTGGCCTTCGCCGCGAAGTACGCGTCCATGTCGGGGTGAAAGTCCAGATGGTCGCGGGCGAGGTTGGTGAACACCCCCACCCGGAACGACGTTCCGTCGATACGGTGCAAGGCGAGGCCATGGCTCGACACCTCCATCGCGACGGCGCCGATCCGGTGCTCGGCGAACGCGGCGAGGGTCTGCTGGAGTTCGCACGCCTCGGGAGTCGTCCGGGTCGCGGTGCGTGACCCGTCCGGTCCCCGGACAGTGATCCCCGTCATCATGCCGGTGGCGACACCTGCCGCACGCAGTCCCGCGTCCAGCAGGTACGCGGTGCTGGTCTTCCCGTTCGTCCCGGTCACGCCGTAGACGTCGAGTGCCTCGGACGGATTGCCGTAGACCCACGCTGCCAACGGACCGAGAACACGACGCGGATCGTCGACCACGATCGTCGGCAGGACGTCCGACCCGCGGTCGCTGAGCATCGCGACAGCACCGCGCGCTGCGGCCTCGACCGCGAACTCGATCCCGTGCCGGTGCCGCCCCGGCAGCGCCGCGTACACGTCGCCGACCCGGACGAGACGAGAGTCCTGGCTGATACCCGTCACCGCTGCCTCGCCGGACCCGCGGAGCGTCGCCGAGCGGCCGAGGCGGCGCACCATCTCGCGCAGCAACTTCGGCGGGGTGCACCGCGGGCAGTCGACGCTCACGCTTCCAGTGCACCACTGCCGTGCAGGTCGCGGCGACGAAACCGCATCATCCGCCCACTACCCGGCGGCTACGTCGCTCCGGGGCTCGTCGAGGATTCCGCGTTCCGAACTGTAGGCCGAACGCACGTCCGGCACCCGGCCGAGTGTGGCGAGATATTCCTCCATGGCCTTCCGGGCGTAGGCCGTTCCCTCCGCCTCGCTCGGGATCGAGTCGCCCGTCGCCCGCCGCCACGTCGCGAGTTCCAGCGCCAACTCGGCCTGTGTCCCGGCGAAGTCCTCGGTGTCGGCCAGGTTGTCGCGCTCGCCGGGATCGGCGACCAGGTCGTAGAGTTCCCGGCTCGGACGCGGCCGGAGATGCTCGGTGCCCAGCGCCGCACCGGACAGGCTGTTCTCGATGTCGAGGGGCAGATCGAGCTTGGGCCGGGGTGCGTAGTTCTCGATGTAGCTGAACTGCTTGGTGCGCACCGCGCGAATGGGATCGAAGCTGTCGTGGAAGGTCTTCTCCGTGAACAGGACGTCGCGCGCCGTCGACTCCGACCGGCCCAGCAACTGCCCGGCGTGGGAGACGCCCTCCACGGCCGCGGGGATCGGGACCCCCAGCAGATCGAGGAGGGTGGGAACCAGATCCACCCCGCTGAACAGGTCGTCGTAGACGCGGGGCGCCGCCCGCAACCTCCGTGGTGGCCGGATGATCGTCGCAATTCCCGTGCCCGGCGCATACAGTGTCGACTTCGCACCGGGGAACGCCTCGCCGTGGTCGGTGAGGAACACGACCCACGTGCTGTCGTCGAGCCCCTCGTCGTCCAGCGTCTGCAGCAACCTGCCGACGGCCGCATCGGCCACCTCGATCGACCCGTGGAATCCGGCCAGATCCTCGCGGACCTCCGGCCGGTCGGGCAGGTACGACGGAACGTCGAAACCCTCGGGATCGGCGGGGACATACCGGTCGAGCGGGTACGGGCGGTGCGTCTCGAAGAAACCTGCGGTCAGCAGGAACGGTTGCGGAGGGAACCGCGCCAGCCACCGCGACGCCCGATCGGTGACGTATTCGCAGTACGAGTTCGTCACGTCGTACTCGTGGAAGCCGAGCCGCTTGGGATACGCGGTCTCGTGCTGCATCCCGAAGAGTGCCGTGTACCAGCCCGCCTCCGCCAACAGGGACGGCAGCGTGCGGACGTCGTCGTGGTACTGCCAGCCGTGGTGTGCGAGGCCGATCAGCCCGTTGCTGTGCGGGTACCGGCCCGAGAACAGGGCGCCACGCGACGGCGAGCACAGCGGCGCCGCCGCATGCGCGTCCGTCAGCAGCACACCCTCCGCCGCGAGCCGGTCCAGGTTCGGACTCCGCACCCCCGACGCGCCGTAACACCCGAGATGACGGCCCAGATCGTGCCAATGCACGATCAGAACGTTGTCACGGACGGGATTCACCGGGGTCGCCACAGTCGCCTCCTACATCGGCGGGGAGTTACAGGGAGACCGGAACTTCGGCCTCCGGGAGTTCGGGTGCCCGCGTCGCGCGCGCGTACACGGTCTCGCCCTCCTGCAGGCCGAGCGCCGCGCTGTCGCCACGAGTCACCTGCGCGGAGAACGGTTCACCGGTCGCCTCGTTACGCAGATCCACCCGCACCTCGAATCCCAGGTGCACCACTCGCTCGACGGTGGCCCGCGTGACGCCGAGCGATTCGGCCGTGCCGGCCTCCTGCGCGAGGGCCAGGTCGGGATCGCGGCCGAGGCGGATGTCGTGCGGCCGGACCAGCTGACCGTTGAGCTTGGCCACCGACCCGAGGAACGACATCACGAAGTCGTTGCGCGGACGGTCGTAGAGGTCCTCCGGCTCGCCGATCTGCTCGATCCGGCCCTTGTTGAGGACCGCGATCCGGTCGGCGACGTCGAGCGCCTCCTCCTGGTCGTGGGTGACCAGCACGGTGGTCACGTGCACCTCGTCGTGCAGGCGGCGCAGCCAGGTGCGCAGATCCGTGCGGACCTTCGCATCGAGCGCGCCGAACGGCTCGTCGAGGAGAAGCACCTTCGGGTCCACGGCAAGGGCCCGTGCGAGCGCCATCCGCTGACGCTGACCGCCCGACAGCTGCGCCGGATAGCGGTGCTGGAAGCCGTCGAGGCCGACGATCTCGAGAAGCTCGTTGACCTTCCGGTCGATCTCCGGCTTGGGCCGCTTGCGGATCTTCAGACCGAACGCGACGTTGTCGCGCACCGTCATGTGCTTGAACGCCGCGTAGTGCTGGAACACGAAGCCGATGTCCCGCTTCTGCGGGGAGATGTCGGTGACGTCGTTCCCGCCGATCACGACGGTGCCGGAGTCGAGGGACTCCAGGCCGGCGATGGATCGGAGCAGCGTCGACTTGCCCGAACCACTCGGCCCGAGGAGCGCGGTCAGCGAACCCGAGGGGATGTCGATGGTGACGTCGTCGAGAGCAGCAAAGGACCCGTAGTTCTTCCGGGCGCCGGTCACGGTAATCATGTGGTGCTCCTCTTGCGGTCGAGCAGAGTCATCAGAAGCAGGGTGATCAGCGCAATGCCCATCAGCAGGGTGGCTGCGGAGTACGCACCGAACGTGTTGTGGTCGTCGATGTAGCGCGAGTGCACGAGCAGGGTCAGGGTCTGGGACACACCGGGGAAGCCCGAGGACACCATGATCACCGCACCGAACTCGCCCAGCGAGCGGGCGACGGTCAGGACCACACCGTAGGTCAGGCCCCAGCGGATGGCGGGCAGTGTGATCAGCCAGAACGTCTGCCAGCGGCTCGCGCCGAGCGTCGCGGCGGCCTGTTCCTGTTCCTCGCCGATCTCGTGCAGGACGGGTTCCACCTCCCGCACGACGAACGGCAACGTCACGAAGAGGGTGGCGATGACCATGCCGGGCAGCCCGAAGATCACCTTGAACCCCAGCGATTCGAGCCCGCCGAACCAGCCGTTGGCACCCCACAGCAGGATCAGCGACACACCGACCACGATGGGTGAGACGGCGAACGGCAGGTCGACCACCGCCTGCACCAGGCCGCGGCCGGGGAAGCGGCCCCTCACCAGCGCAAGTGCCGTCACGATCCCGAACACCACGTTGACCGGGACGACGATGGCCACGATCAGCAGGGACAGGTTGAGCGCGGAGATCGCGGCGGGGGTGCTGATCGACTGGATGAAGGCGCCGATCCCGTTCTCGAACGTACGGAACAGGATGATGACGATCGGCACCACCAGCAGGCCGAACAGGTAGAGCAGCGCGACTGCGCGCAGGGTGATCCGGGTGGACCCAGAGAGCTTCATTCCGCCTGCTCCTCACGACGCTGCCCCCGGCTGGCGAAGACCCGGAGGGCGAACAACGTCACGAACGCGATGGCCAGGAGAGCCACCGACACGGCCGCCGCGGCGGCCGGCCGATCGATTTCGATCTGCTGTTGAATGTACTGGGAAGCGACCTGGGTCTCTCGGGGAATGTTTCCGCCGATCAGGACGACGGATCCGTACTCGCCGATCGCGCGGGCGAACGCGAGCCCCGCGCCGCTGATGATCGCCGGGGTCAGGGTGGGCAGCACGACTCTCCGGAAGATCGTCACGTTGTCCGCGCCGAGTGAGGCCGCGGCCTCCTCGACTTCCCTGTCCACCTCGATCAGCACCGGCTGCACCGAGCGGACGACGAACGGCAATGTCACGAATGCCAGTGCCACGATCAGACCGGGCTGCGTCGCGTTGAGGTGGACGCCGATCGGGCTCTCCGGGCCGTACAGCGACAGCAGCACGATGCTGGCCACGATGGTCGGCAGCGCGAACGGCAGGTCGATCAGCGCGTTGACGGCCCGCTTGCCGGGAAACTCGTCGCGCACCAGAACCCACGCGATGAGCGTGCCCATGATCACGTTGATCACGGCCACCACCACCGACACCACGACGGTGACGCGCAGGGACGCCACCGCCACGGGCGAGGTGATCGCGTCCACGAAGCCGCCGATTCCGTCGCCGAACGAGGCGACGGTGAGCGCGGCGAGCGGCAGGACCACGATGATGCTCAGCCAGAGCGTCGCGATGCCGATGCCGAGCGGTCCCACCGCACCGGTGACCCGGGCGACCTTCTTGCGCGTAGGCGGAACGGGCGGAGACGGCACCGTGGTGCCGCGTCCGCCCGTCGCCGTCGTCGTGTCGCTCATGTCGGTCTTACTTGGTTGCGTTGTCGTAGATCACTGCGATGGACCCGGTGTCCTTGGCGAACACCTCGGAGTCGACCTTGGACCAGCCGCCGAGATCGGCGATGGTCCACAGCTTGGCCGGCTCCGGGAACTTGTCGGCGAACTCCGCGGCCACCGCGGGATCGACCGGGCGGAATCCGGCCTCGCCCCACAGCTTCTGGCCCTCGGTGGTGTAGAGGAAGTCCTTGAACGCGTTGGCCTTCTCCAGGTTCTTGCTGTTCGACAGCACCGCGACCGGGTTCTCGATCTTGAACGTGGTCGGCGGGGTCACGTGCTCGACGGGGTCACCGTTGCCCTCGATGAACAGCGCCTCGTTCTCGTAGCTGAGCAGCACGTCACCGGTGCCCTGCAGGAACGCCTCCGACGCCTCGCGGCCCGACTTCGGCTGAATCTTCACGTGGTCGTTCACCAGCGAGGTGATGTAGGCCAGACCGGCGTCCGGGTCCTGGCCGCCGTTGCTCTTCGCCGCGTACGGTGCGAGCAGGTTCCACTTCGCGGATCCGGAGCTGAACGGGTTGGGGGTCACGACCTCGACGTCGGGACGCAACAGGTCGTCCCAGTCGTGGATGTTCTTCGGGTTGCCCTCGCGCACGACGATGGTGACGACCGAACCGAACGGAATCCCGTTGTAGGCGTCCTGGTTCCAGCTCTTGTCCACCAGGCCGGCGTCGACGAGGCGGGTGATGTCGGGTTCGACCGAGAAGTTGACGAAGTCGGCCTCGGCGCCGTCCTTGACCTTGCGGGACTGGTCACCGGAGGCACCGTAGGACGGCTGGAAGGCCACGCCCTTGCCCTCGTCGGTGGCGTTGAACGCGGGGATCAGCTTGTCGAAGCCCGGCTTCGGAACGGCGTATGCGTACAGGTTGATGGTGCCTGCGCTGCCGTCGGCACCGGCCGAGTCGCCGCCGGCGGTGTCGCTGGCGCCGCCGCTGCACGCGGTCAGCGCCACAGCTCCGAGCGTCACGAGGGCCGTGAGAAGACTACGAGAACGGCGTTTCATGGGAGAAACCTTCCTGGGGATCTGTCACAGAGGGGTGGTGCGAAAAACGTGAGGGGTGGTGCGAGAGGAGGAGCGCACGGATCGCCCGAGCGGGAATCGGGAATGCGAACGAAAATCAGCAGCGCGAGACCGGTCGAGCGTGCACGGTGTCACCCGCGCGCAGTGCTGTGTGCGAGGAGAAATCAACAACAGTCGATGTCGGCGACTGCGAGCATGCCGACAGCGATCAACGCCAATTCATGGCGGACCTGGTGTACAGCGGCTTCAGACACGCCGTGGACTGTAGCAGAGGCTGAACCAACCGCCCACATCGAACGGGATTTACCGGGTGACCAGCCATGCGACGACGACGAGGACGAGCAGCGCGAGCAGCGCGAGTGTGACGCGTGAGCGCGGCATCAGGGTTCCTCCACCTTCGAGACGTCCCGTCTGAGCAGGACGAAGACTGCGGCCAGGCCACGATCGAGCAGCCACGCCAGTCCTCGGCACACCGGCACCATCACCAGCAGCACGAGAGCGACCTGCGGAACGAACGGGAGCCCGGCGATCCACAGCTCGAAGCCGTCCCACCAACTCGCCATCCGGTCCACCGTGCCACCCTATCGTTCGCCGGCACGTGGTCGGCGCACAGGTGGACGCCGCGACGACGACGGCCGATGATGAGCAGATGGTGTCTCTCGACGCGCACTCGGACGACCGGCCCCGCTCCGCCGCGCATCGCCACCGTCGCGCGTTTCCGCCGATCGACGATTACGCATTCCTGTCGGACTGTGAGACCACCTGCCTGATCGCCCGGAACGGGGCCGTCGAGTGGATGTGCATCCCCCGGCCCGACTCTCCCAGCATCTTCGGCGCCGTCCTCGACCGCAGCGCCGGCCACTTCCGGATCGCACCGTACGGGCAGAACGTGCCCGCCGCCCGCCGCTACCTGCCGGGCGGACTGATCGTCGAAACGACGTGGCAGACCGAGACGGGATGGCTGATCGTCCGCGACGCACTCGTGCTCGGCCCGTGGCACAACGTGGAGCAGCGGTCCCGCTCCCGCCGCCGCACCCCCACGGACTGGGATGCCGAACACGTCCTGCTGCGGACCGTCAAGTGCGTGAACGGCACCGTGGACCTCGAGATGAGCTGCGAGCCCGCGTTCGACTACCACCGCGGCGACGCGGTGTGGGAGTACACCGGCAAGGTCTACGAGGAAGCCACCGCCACCTGCAAGTCGAGCGGTCCGGGCGACCACCCGACACTCCGGCTGACCAGCAACATGAAGCTCGGGCTGGAAGGGCGCGAGGCCCGCGCCCGGACCCGGATGGTCGAGGACGACAACGTGTTCGTCGCACTGTCCTGGTCGCACCTGCCTGCGCCGCAGACGTACGACGAGGCCGCCGAGAAGATGTGGCAGACGGCGAAGTTCTGGCGGGAATGGATCACGACCGGCCGATTCCCCGACCACAAGTGGCGTGGCTACCTGCAACGCAGCGCCCTGGCCCTGAAGGGGTTGACGTACGCCCCCACCGGCGCACTGCTCGCCGCGTCGACCACGTCGCTTCCGGAAACCCCCGGGGGCGAACGGAACTGGGACTACCGCTACGCGTGGGTGCGCGATTCGACGTTCGCCCTGTGGGGTCTGTACAGCCTCGGACTCGACCGGGAGGCCGACGATTTCTTCGCGTTCCTCTACGACGTGTCCAGTGCCGACGACGGCAAGTACCGGCCGCTGCAGGTGATGTACGGCGTCGGCGGCGAGCGGACCCTCGTCGAGGAGGAGCTGCCGCACCTGTCCGGCCACGACGGCGCGCGTCCGGTCCGGATCGGAAACGGTGCGTACGACCAGGACCAGCACGACATCTGGGGAACGATCCTCGATTCCGTGTACCTGCACGTGCGATCGCGCGAGCGGGTGCCCGAGACGCTGTGGCCGATGCTCAAACGTCAGGTCGAGGAGGCGATCGAGCACTGGCAGCTCCCCGACCGCGGCATCTGGGAGGTGCGCGGCGAGCCGCAGCACTTCACATCGTCGAAGATCATGTGCTGGGTGGCGCTCGACCGGGGCGCGAAACTCGCCGAACAGCAGGGCGAGACGAGTTACGCGGACCAGTGGGCCGAACTCGCCGACGAGATCAAGGCCGACATTCTCGAGCACGGCGTCGACGCACGCGGAGTCCTCACCCAGCGGTACGGCAGCGACGAACTCGACGCCTCACTCCTCCTCGCTCCGCTCCTGCGGTTCCTGCCCGCCGACGACCCGCGCATCCGCGCCACCGTGCTCGCCATCGCGGACGAGCTGACCGAGGGCGGGCTGGTGCTGCGCTACCGGGTGGAGACCACGGACGACGGGCTGACGGGCAAGGAGGGCACGTTCACGATCTGTTCGTTCTGGCTCGTGTCGGCGCTCGTGGAGATCGGTGAGCTCGACCGCGCCAAACGCCTGTGCGAGCGGCTCCTCGGGTTCGCCAGCCCCCTCGAGTTGTACGCGGAGGAGATCGATCCCGAGTCGGGCCGGCACCTGGGCAACTTCCCGCAGGCGTTCACCCATCTGGCGTTGATCAACGCGGTCGTTCACGTCATCCGCGCCGAGGAGGCCGCGGCGAGCGGCTTCCACCCCGCCCACTACGCGGTGTGATCAGGCGCCGACCGCCTCCGGTTGAGGGGTGATCCGGCCGAGGATTCGGCGCTACGGGCTATTCCGCGAAACGGTGCAGCAACCGCTCCGCGTCAGCGGCGATCTGCCGCACCACGACACCCGCCGGCCGCTCCGATGTGACGAGACCCGCCGCCTCCCCGGCGTACACGACACCGAGGTCGGGATTCGCGGGGTCGTAGGCCGTGGCGAGTTCGGCGTCGGGGGCGTGTGCGCCGTGCCAGCGGGACGTGAACTCGTTGCTCAGGGCCCGGCCACCCCACCGGGCCGGCCACGGCTGGCTGCGCGCCTGGTCGAACACCGACGTGTACACGGTGTCGGCGCTGCCCGCCGCAATCAGCTTGTCGCGGGCGTAGTCCGGTCCGATGGTTTCGGGGCTGGCCAGCAGTGCCGTCCCGATCATCGCGCCGTCCGCCCCGGCGGCGAGAACGGCGGCGAGACCGCGGCCGGTCGCGATACCGCCCGCGGCGAGCACGGGCAGCGCGGTGGCGTCCAGGATCTCCTGTAGCAGCGGCAACGTCCCGATCCGGCCGGTGTGGCCGCCCGCCTCGCCGCCCTGGGCGACGACGAAATCGACGCCCGCCGCCTCCACGACGCGTAGATCGTCGATCGTGTTCACCTGCGACACCACGAGCGCTCCGATGGCGTGTACCCGCTCCACGTACGGGGCGGGATCACCGAACGACAGCGACACGACCCGCGGGTTCTCCGCCAGCGCGGCGTCGAGCAGAGCGTCGTCGTCGTCGAGCGCCCAGGTCATCAACCCGATCCCGAGGGCGTCGCCGCCGATGCTCCGCGCGACCGCCGTCTCCTTCGCCACCCACTCCGGGGTGGCGTAGCGCGCCGCGCCGAGCAGGCCGAGCCCACCCGCCTTCGACACCTCGCCGACGAGGGCCCCGCCGGCCCGTCCGCCCATCGGGGCTCCGAAGATCGGTACCTCGATTCCCAGTGTCCGGGTGAGCCAGGTTTCGAGGGCCACGTGCCGCACCTACTTTCGATCAGACGTCCTTTCGATCAGACGTCGACGGAGGAGAACAACCGAGCGGTCGCGTTACTTCTTCGGCTTGTCCCCGACCGATTCGGACGACAACGCCGCCACGAAGGCCTCCTGCGGAACCTCGACCCGGCCGATCGTCTTCATCCGCTTCTTGCCTTCCTTCTGCTTCTCGAGCAGCTTGCGCTTACGGCTGATGTCGCCGCCGTAGCACTTGGCGAGCACGTCCTTGCGGATCGCGCGGATGTTCTCACGCGAGATGATCTTCGACCCGATCGCCGCCTGGATCGGCACCTCGAACTGCTGCCGGGGAATCAGCTCACGCAGCTTCGACGTCATCCGTCCGCCGTACGCGCCGGCCGCGGAGCGGTGCACGATCGACGAGAACGCGTCGACCGCCTCACCCTGCAGCAGGATGTCCACCTTCACCAGGTCGGCCTGCTGCTCGCCGGCCTCCTCGTAGTCGAGGCTGGCGTACCCCTTGGTGCGCGACTTCAGGGCATCGAAGAAGTCGAACATGATCTCGCCCATGGGCATCTCGTAGCGAAGCTCGACCCGGGTCTCGGACAGGTAGTCCATGCCGCCGAGTTCGCCGCGCCGGTTCTGGCAGAGCTCCATGATCGCGCCGATGAACTCGCTCGGCGCGATGACGGTGCACTTCACCATCGGCTCGTAGACCTCGCGGATCTTGCCCTCGGGCCAGTACGACGGGTTGGTGACGACGTGCTCGGAGCCGTCCTCCATCACCACCCGATACACGACGTTCGGCGAGGTCGAGATCAGTTCGAGCCCGAATTCGCGCTCGAGGCGGTCGCGGGTGATCTCCATGTGCAGCAGTCCGAGGAATCCGCAACGGAACCCGAACCCGAGCGCCACCGACGTCTCCGGCTCGTAGGCCAGGGCGGCGTCGTTGAGCCGCAACTTGTCCAGGGCGTCGCGCAGCACCGGGTAATCCGAACCGTCGAGCGGGTAGAGGCCGGAGTAGACCATCGGCTTGGGGTCGCGGTACCCCACGAGGGGTTCGGTCGCACCGCCGCGCGCGGCGGTGACCGTGTCGCCGACCCGCGACTGCCGGACGTCCTTCACACCGGTGATGAGGTAACCCACCTCGCCGACGCCGAGGCCGATACTGGCCTTCGGTTCGGGCGAGATGATGCCGACCTCGATCAGATCGTGGGTGGTGCCCGTCGACATCATGGTGATCTTCTCGCGCGGCGAGATCCGGCCGTCGACGACGCGCACGTAGGTGACGACTCCGCGGTAGGCGTCGTACACGGAGTCGAAGATCATGGCGCGCGCCGGACCGTCGGGGTCGCCGACGGGGGCGGGAATCTGCCGCACGACCTCGTCGAGCAGTTCCTTCACGCCCACACCGGTCTTGCCGGACACGCGCAGCACGTCACCCGGCTCGCACCCGGTGATGTGCGCGATCTCCTCGGCGTACCGGTCGGGGTCGGCGGCGGGCAGGTCGATCTTGTTGAGCACCGGGATGATGGTGAGGTCCTTCTCCATCGCCAGGTACAGGTTGGCGAGAGTCTGGGCCTCGATACCCTGCGCGGCATCCACCAGCAGGACCGCACCCTCGCAGGCCTCGAGTGCGCGCGAGACCTCGTACGTGAAGTCGACGTGCCCGGGGGTGTCGATGAGGTGGATGACGAACTCCTCGTCGCCCACCTTCCACGGGAGCCGGACGTTCTGGGCCTTGATCGTGATGCCACGCTCGCGCTCGATGTCCATGCGGTCGAGGTACTGGGCACGCATCTGCCGCTCCTCGACCACACCGGTGAGCTGCAGCATGCGGTCGGCCAGCGTCGACTTGCCGTGATCGATGTGCGCGATGATGCAGAAATTCCGGATCCGGGCAGGATCCGTGAACGTCTTGTCGGCGAAGCTGCTGATGGGGGACCCCTTACCTGGACCGGCACCGGCCCGGTTCCGGACCACTGTCACCTGTCAGGATATCCAAGCCACCGCGTTGCGGCTGCCGCGGCATACACGCACTAAGCTCGGCGGCCATGGCGAGCACGTGGAGCAGCATCGGGAAGACGTTGGGCCGACTTGCACGGGACAAGGGCCCGCAGCTTCTCCAGCAGCTGCAGAAGTCCGGCGCGCTGGACCGCGCGGCCGGTGTCCTGACCGGGTCGACGGCCGCCGCGCCGAAGCCGGCCCCGAGTCGTCCGGTCACCGCGAACTCCGCCCCGACAGCCCATCGGGCGCGGAAGGTGGAGTACTCCCCCGACCTGGACGGTCGCGCGGATCCCGGCGAAATCGTCTGGACGTGGGTGGCGTACGAGGAGGATCCGAGCCAGGGCAAGGACCGCCCGGTGCTCGTCGTCGGACGCGACGGCGACACCCTGCTGGGGTTGATGCTGTCCTCGCAGAGCAAGCACGACGGCGACCGGGACTGGATCGGGGTCGGCTCGGGGGCGTGGGATGCGGAGGGCCGTCCGAGCTGGATCCGCCTGGACCGGGTGCTGGACGTGCCGGAGGCGGGGATCCGCCGCGAGGGTGCCGTGATGGCCCGGGACACTTTCGAGATCGTGGCACGCCGTCTGCGGGCGGACTTCAGCTGGCAGTGACGCGGTCACCGGCCCAGATCTTCGGCGATCATCTCGGCGATCGCGGTCATCGCGAGCGCGTTGGGATGTGCCGGTTCGGCGGGTGACTGCGGCAGGATGCCCTCGAACCATCGCTGTCCCGCCGGCGCGCAGGCGTCGTGCCCACCGTCCACGGCGGCCTTCGCGATGTCGACGTAGTGCACGCCGTACCGGGCCGCGGCATCGACGTAGATCTGGTTGAACCGTGCGAAGTATCGCTCGAGCCAGACCGCGTCGGCGTCGGACACGGGCATGTTCGGCCAGCAGCCGCGTCGTCCGACGGAACCGCCGTGCCCGATCAGGTAGACCTCGGCGTTCGGCGCCTTCGCGACGATCGCAGCCACCACGGCGTCGACCTGGGGCGCCATCTGCGCGATCCCCTCGACCGCGAGTTGCTCCGCCCGTGGGTCGTTGCGGCAACCGGCATCTGTGCCGGGAACGACGGCGCCGCAGCGCACCGACACGGGCAGGTGATTGGAACCGCCCCCGCCGATGCTGAGCGTCACGACGTCGGTGTCCGGGCGGAGCGCGCCGATCTGCGGCGGAGCGAATCCCGTCCCCACGAACTGCGGCGTGCTGATCACGTGGGCGGGTTTCGCGGCGGAACAGGTGACGTCGGTGACGGTGGCCGCGCCGATCAGCTGCGCCAGCTTCGCCGGGTAGTTCAGGTCCGGTGATCGCAGGCACAGGTCGCGGTGCGCGGAGAACTCGATGAGCGGCCCGGACGCCCGGGAGTCGCCGAGTGCCACATATGTCGGTCCCCGCCGCGGTGCGTCCTCGGCGGTCGCGGTCGCCGGGACCGCCCCGGTGAGCGCGAGAACGACGCACGTGAGAATTGCGGCCCGCAGGCCCCTGCTCGTCGGTGCTCAGCTCTGCAGTCGGTCGTACCGGCCGAACAGCGACCGGTACACCAGCGCTCCCACCGCGCCACCGATCAACGGGAACACGATGAACAGCCAGACCTGGGCGAGCGCGCCGTTCTGGTAGGGCGCGACGGCGAGACTGCGGGCGGGGTTGACGGACGTGTTGTCGATCGGGATCGACACGAGGTGGATCACGGCGAGCGTGAAACCGATGGAGACACCGGCGAGGGGGACGTCGGAGATCTGGTCGGTGGATGCGAGGACCACGAACACGAGCAGCGCGGTGAGCAGGACTTCGATGATCATCGCCGCACCGATGCCGTACCCGTTCTCGATGACCCCGCCGAGCGGTCCCTTGATGGCGGACGGGCTGTGGGCGCCCCAGCCGTTGGCGCCGAGACCGTCGGCGGCCCGGTTGTACGAGGGCAGGCTCTGGGCGATCGCGTAGACCACCACACCGGCGACGAGACCGCCGATGACCTGGGCGACGACGTACAACCCCGCCTTCACGACGGACAACCGGCCGAGAGCGAGGTGTCCGACCGTGACGGCCGGGTTGACGTGGCAGCCCGAGATGGGGCCGATGGCGTAGACGAGGAAGAGGAGCGTCAGTCCGAATGCCAGTGCCACACCGAGGTTCCCGACCTTGGCTCCGGCGAAGACCGCCGTACCCACCGCCGCGAAGACCAGTACGAACGTTCCGACCGCCTCTGCTACGTATTTCTTGAGATCCGAGATCGGTTCGACTTCTACGTATTCCTGTGCGGTTGGAGACATTGAACCCACCTTCGTCGAAATGGATCGTTAGTCCTGCTTTCCACAGATAGATCTGGCTGGCACTTTACGCCAGGCGTGTGATCTCCACGACGACTTCGAGATCTGTCGCCCGGCCACCGGAGAAGATGCCTTTGAGCGGCGGAACGTCCGCGTAGTCGCGTCCGATACCCACCGACACGTGCTGTTCGTTCACCGCGACGGCGTTGGTGGGGTCGTATCCCCACCACGCACCGGTCCACGCCTCGACCCACGCGTGACTCTCCCCGGCCACCGTGTCGTCCACCGCCGCATCGGGTTTCGGGTGCAGGTAGCCGGACACGTAGCGACTCGGAATTCCCATGCTGCGCAAAAGGACCAGCGTCAGGTGCGCGTAGTCCTGGCAGACGCCCTGCCGTTCGGCCCAGGCGTCGACCGCGGACGTGTGGACGCCGGTCGTGCCCGGAACGTAATCCATCTCCCGATGCACCCAGTCCGCCGCCGCGACAACGGCTTCGTCGGGGGTGCGGCCCTTGCGGAGGTCCCGGGCGATGGTGTCGAGCTTGCGGTTGCGCGGCACGAACGTGGTGTTGCTGAGCTGTTCGTTGAACCGGTCGGTGAGCGGGGGGCTGGCCAGCTCGTCCCAGTCCGCCTTCTCCTCCGGCTCCCAGAACGGTTCGGTCTCGACCACGGACAGACCGGTGACCTCGAGTTCCTTGTGCGGCGCATGGAGATCGAACGCGGTGACGGCGGTGCCCCAATAGTCGGTGTAGCGGTACGACCGCGTCGCCGGCGTCGTCTCGACCCGGTTCAGGATCACCGTCTGCCTACTGTCACCGCGTGGGGTGAGTCGCGCCTCGTTGTACGAGGACGTGACCGGTGCGTCGTAGGCATACCCGGTGGTGTGCACGACTCTCATACGCCAGCTCACAGCTCTCCCTCCACGACGGCTTCGCCGCCGACGGCCCGTGCATCGGTCCACGCCACCCACGGCGCGGCGTGAAAATACTGCAGCGCGATGGCTTCTCCGAGCTCGCGGCAGGTTTCCTGCAACCCCGCGAGCCGATCCTGGAGATCCTCGAGGAGAACGCCGGGCGGCAGGAACTCGAGTTCGCTCCGGGCCCTGCCGAGGAGACGCTGCGCCTCGGCCCTGGGTCCGACACGGCTGTCGGGCTGGTGGTCGAGCTCGGCGAGGCACAACTCCGCCTGCCGGATGGCGTGGAACACCGACCGCGGAAACAGCCGGTCCAGGAGGATGAATTCGACCACCCGGTTGGCGTCCAGCGCGCCGCGGTACGTGCGCAGGTAGGTGTCGTGGGCTCCCGCGGAGCGCAGCACCGTCACCCACGCCGGCGAGGACGGGCGGTCGCCTGCACGGGACAACAGCATCCGCGCGAGCATGTCGACGCGTTCGATCGAGCGGCCGAGCAGCAGGAAGCGATATCCGTCGTCGCGGCTCATCGTCGAATCGGCCAGACCCGCGAACATCGCCGCGCGCTCCTCCACGTACCGGAAGAACTCGTGCGGCCCGAGACGCTTGGACGCCCGCTCCCGTTCGGCGAGGCCGTTGTACGTGGTGTTGAGGCACTCCCACATTTCGCTGGACGTGACCTCCCTGGCACCCCGCGCGTTCTCGCGGGCACTGGCGAGGGAGTCGATGATCGAGCCCACCTGGTTGCGGCTGAACGCCACCAGTTCGGTCACCGACCGGACGTCGAGCTCGGTGTCGGGCGCTTCGATGCCGAGCACCCGCAGCAGCAACCGGGAGGTGCGGTCGGGGTCCACCGAGGCGTCGTCGAGCAGCTGGTGCACGGCGACGTCGAGAATGCGGGCCATGTCGTCGGCCCGTTCGACGTACCGGCCGATCCAGTACAGCGATTCCGCGTTCCTCGCGAGCATCAGCGATCACCTCCCTGGCCCTGTTGCTGTTGCTGTTGCTGTTGCTGTTGCTGTTGCTGCAGTTGAGTCGTGCTGAGTTCGGGTCCCTGCTCGGCCTCGGCGGACTGCGCAGGCTCGGCCACGAGCTCCTCACCCGCGAGTTCCCGCTCCTCGTCGGAGCTCCGGCTCGCGAGCACCCACGTGTCCTTGCTGCCGCCGCCCTGGCTGGAGTTCACGACGAGGGACCCTTCGGGCAGGGCCACGCGGGTGAGCCCGCCCGGCAACACCCACACGTCGTCACCGTCGTTGACCGCGAAGGGGCGCAGATCGACGTGCCGGGGAACCAGTTCGTCCCCGACCTTGGTGGGCACCGTGGACAGCTGGACGACGGGCTGCGCGATCCACCCGCGCGGGTCCGCCTTGATCTTCCGGGCGATCGTGTTCAGTTCCTTGGGCGACGCGTCGGGGCCGAAGACGATGCCGTAGCCGCCGGAACCCTCCACCGGTTTGATCACCAGTTCGTCGACCCGGTCCAGGACCTGTTCGCACTCCTCGTCGAGCCAGCACCGGAATGTGTCGACGTTCGCGAGCAACGGCTTCTCACCGAGGTAGTAGTCGATGATCTGCGGGACGTAGGTGTAGACGAGCTTGTCGTCACCGACCCCGTTCCCGACGGCACTCGAGATGACGACGTTGCCCGCCCGGGCCGCGTTCAGCACGCCGGCCACCCCGAGCACGGAATCCGGGCGGAAGTGCATGGGGTCGAGGTAGTCGTCGTCGATGCGGCGGTAGATGACGTCGACCTGGCGTTCACCCTCGGTCGTGCGCATGTAGACCATGTTGTCGCGGCAGAACAGGTCGCGGCCCTCGACCAGTTCGACACCCATCTGGCGCGCGAGCAGCGAATGCTCGAAGTACGCGGAGTTCGCGACACCGGGCGTCAGCACCACGACGGTCGGGTCGGCCTCGTTGAGGGCGGCGGAAGCGCGCAGCGCCCGCAGTAGATGGGAGGCGTAGTCGCCGACGGAGCGCACGCGGTGCGACATGAACAGGTCGGGGAACACCCGCGCCATCGTGCGGCGGTTCTCCATGACGTACGACACTCCCGACGGCGAACGCAGGTTGTCCTCCAGTACGCGGAACACCCCGTTCTCGTCGCGGACGAGGTCGATTCCGGCGACGTGGATCCGCACCCCGTTCGGCGGGACGATCCCCGAGGCCTCCCGGTGGAAGTGCTCGCACGAGGTGACCAACCGCTTCGGGAGCACGTGGTCGCGCAGGATGCGCTGTTCCCCGTAGACGTCGTCGAGGAACATCTCGAGCGCCTGCACGCGCTGCTTGATGCCCTTCTCGAGACGCGTCCACTCGGCAGCGGCGATGACCCGAGGAACCAGATCGAGCGGGAAGGGTCGTTCCTGACCGGACAGCGAGAACGTCACGCCCTGGTCGATGAACGCCCTGCCGAGGGCCTCGGATCGGGCGGCGAGGTCGGCTCGGTCCGCGGGCTCGAGCGCCTTGAATACACCCTTGTAGGGCGGGCGGACGGTGCCGTCGCGGTCGAACATCTCGTCGAACGCCAGCCCGTAGCGCCCGATGTCCGTATACCCGTCGAACACGTGGGCGGGTTCTGCGGGCTTGCGCGGCCGGGCGGTCACCCGCGTCCGCGGCTGGGTTCCCGATGCCTTCGCACCCGCCTGCGTGCTTCCCCCCGATTTTCGGACGGGGGCTTTCGAGGTTGCCGACGATTTCGTTACTGTTGACGACTTCGATGCTGGGGGCGTCATCCCAGACATGCTGCTACATGTACACCCGTTCAGCAGAACAGCCGCAGGATTTGTCGGCGCGTCCGGCGCCGGTTTGAGATCGGACACCGATCACTGGTAATCTCGCCTGTCGGTGCATATGTGTGCGCCCAGAGCTTTCTCGACCGTAACCAGCTTAAGACGACAGGATTTTACGCGTGGCCAACATCAAGTCCCAGGTGAAGCGGATCCGTACCAACGAGGCGGCCCGACTCCGTAACCAGTCGGTGAAGTCCTCGCTGCGCACGGCGATCCGCTCGTTCCGCGAGGCTGCGGCGGCCGGTGACAAGGACAAGGCCAACGAGCTCCTCGTCGCCACCAGCCGCAAGCTCGACAAGGCAGCCAGCAAGGGCGTCATTCACGCCAACCAGGCTGCCAACAAGAAGTCTGCTCTCGCGCAGGCGATCAACAAGATCTGACGGTTCTTCCGTCGTAGGCTCTCCAACAGCCGCTCGATCCTCGGACCGAGCGGCTGTTGTCGTGTCTCCGTCAGACCTGTCGTAGCCGGGAGACGCGGCCCACCGCACTCTCGACGGCGTAGTCCGCGTCGGCCGACGCGCCCTTGACGTCGGCGTTCAGGGCGGCCACGATACGCAGCGCCTCCCCCACCGATGTGGGAGTCCATCCCTTCGCGAGGGCCTGTGCCTTCTTGATCTTCCACGGCGGCATGCCGAGTTCCGACGCCATCCGGAACGGGTCTCCCCGCCCCGCCGGGGCCACCCGGGCGATCGAGTGCACCGCGTCGGCCAGCGCGTCAGCCAGCAACACGTGCGGCACGCCACGCAGCATCGCCCAGCGCAGCGCCTCGATCGCGCCCGCGGTGTCGCCGGCGACGGCCTTGTCCGCGACGTCGAATCCGCTCACCTCGGCCTTGCCCGAGTAGTACCGCTGCACGGCGGCGACGTCGATCTTTCCGCCGGTGTCGGCCGTCAGCTGCGAGCACGCGGCGGCCAGTTCGCGCAGATTCGAGCCGACTCCTTCGAACACGCTCTGCACCACTTCCGGCGACACCCGGACCCCGAGGGTGCGGAACTCGCCGCGAATGAACCCGATGAGGTCGCCCGACTTCAGTTTGGCGCAGGGGTGCACCACGGCTCCGAGTTTCTCCAGCGCCCCGGTCATTGCTTTCGCACGTCCGCCACCCGAGTGCAGGACCACCAGGACGACGCCCGGCGGCGGGTCGCCGG
>NZ_LTCZ01000053.1:0-47463 GCF_001583455.1 Rhodococcus sp. LB1
TGCCCGGCCAGGTATTCGGGGCGTTGACGGATGTCGAGGACCCGGACATTGCCGACCCCGTCGGGGCCGGTCAGCGCCGTGGCGGCCACCGCGAGTTCGGCGGCGGTCCAGGCGGCGAGGCCGCCGTCGAGTTCACCGATCAGATTGTCGTACCCGATTTTCATTGCTTGCCAGACGATCTCGTCCACGTCCTGGTCTTGGTCGCGGACGATGATCAGGGGCCGGTCGGCCGGGGCGAGCCAGCCCAGCCAGCTGGCGAAGACCGGCCGCAGCGGGATCGACACCGCACCGGGGATGTGTTCGGCCGCGAACCGGGCCAGCGCGCGCACATCGATCAGGGCGGCGCCCCCGGCCAACTGGGCGCGGACGGTGTCGACGGTCAGCGCCGGCAGCGCCGGATCCTGGTCGAGGAGTGGAGGACCGAGTCGGTTGACCTCCCCGAGCCGGCGGAAGTACGGCGGATAGCTGCCCAGCGATCCCAGCAGTTGGTCGACGAACGCGTCCTCGTCGCGGGCGGCGAGCAACGGGTTGGTGGCGCGTTCGCGGGCGATGGTGCTGGTGCGTTCGGCGCCGGGCGGGGCCGAGCAGAACGAGCCCGCCCCATGCGTGGGCCACACCGCCACCTCGCCGGGTAGCGCGGCGAGACGGCGCAGGGAGGCGTACTGGGCGCGGGTGAGGGCCTCGGTGCGCTCCGGAGAGATCAGGTCGGTACGGGCGGCAGAGCCGACCAGCAGCGAGCCGCCGGTGAACACCCCGACCTCCTTCTCGCCGTCGAGGAGCAGGTAACAGAGGTGTTCGTGGGTGTGCCCGGGCGTCATCAGGGCCCGCAGCCGCAGCCCGCCCAGGTCCACCTCGTCGCTGTCGCGCAGCCCGGTATGGGGGAACTCCCGGTCCCCGGCGGCTGAGGCCAGCACGCGCGTCCCAATAGTGGCGCCGAGTTGGTGGGCGCCGGAAAGGAAGTCGGCGTGCAGGTGGGTGTCGGCGGCGAACGCGACGGTCAACCCGCGGCGGGCGGCCGCGGCATGCACCGCGCGCAGGTCCCGGCTGACGTCGACCACCAACGCGCGACCGTCGCCGAGATCCACGAGGTAGGCGGAGTTGCCGAGTCCGTCGTCGACGAGCGGTACCAGATCGATTCCGGCCATGGCGTCTCTCCTGTGTCGACCGTGTCGCGGTGCAATGCCCCGACCTGACATGTTCTACACTATTCCAAAGATGATTGGAGAATGCCATGGGTGATCGGATCGCGAAGACGGAACTGTTCGACCAGTTCGCCCGGGTCGGCAAGGCCCTGGGCAGCGGCAAGCGGCTCGAACTGCTGGATCTGCTGGCTCAGGGCGAACGCACCGTCGACGCCCTTGCCCGCGCCTGCGAGCTGGGAGTGACCACCGCGTCCGCGCATCTGCAGACCCTCAAGCAGGCCAATCTGGTGGCCACCCGCCGCGAGGGCACCAAGGTTTTCTACCGGCTCGCCGGCGAGGACGTGGCGCAGCTGTTCGCACTGGTCCGTACGGTCGCCAACGAACACCTGCCCGACGTCGAGGCCGCCCGCACCACGTATCTCGGCCCGGCCGACACCGAATACGTGAGCAAGGACCAGCTGCTCGAGCGGGCCCGATCGGGGAAGGTGACGGTGCTCGACGTGCGCCCCCGCGAGGAATACCAGGCCGGGCACATCCCCGGGGCGGTGTCGATTCCGTTGGACGAGTTGGCCGATCACCTGGCCGACCTGCCCGAAGATCAGGAGATCGTCGCTTACTGCCGCGGCGCCTACTGCGTGCTCGCCCACGACGCGGTCCGGCTGCTGACCGACCACGGCCGCCGCGCAGCGCGGCTGGCCGACGGCATGCTCGAGTGGCGGCTGGCGGCCCTACCGGTCGACTCCCTGACCTGACCGCAAACCCGGCTGTTGCGGTGGATTTGATGGAGCCGCTCGACACCCGGAGTCGAGACGGTGATGATCACGCTGCTGCGTGCGGCGTGAGCGCTGGGTGAGGAGCCGCCTCCCGGGTGAGTCAGTCGCCGATGACGGCGTCGGCCTCGATCTCGATGAGCAGGCCGGGGGCGATCAACGCGCTGACCTCGAGGATCGTGGTGGCGGGACGGATCTCGCCGAAGACCTCGCCGTGCGCGATGCCGGCCTCTTCCCACCGGCTCATGTCGGTGAGGTACAGGCGGGTGCGGATGACATCGGTCGTGCTCGCGCCGGCCTCCGACAGTGCTGCCTCGATTCGGCGCAGTGCCTCCCGGGTCTGTTCTCCGAGATCGTCTCCACCGACGGGCCCGTCGGGACCCGACGCAGTGGTGCCTGACACGGACACGAGCTGACCGATCCGCACGGCTCGGGAATAGCCGATCTTGGCTTCCCACTCGGAACCGGACGAGACGTTGTTTCTGTTCGACATGAGCGACATTGTCGCAAGCCTCGATTCGGCGCTCACCAGCGCGGTCGTACTCGACGGTCCGGTCTCCTCGCGGGTCGAAGTCTTGACAGCGGTTAGAACAAATGTTCGCATGTACTCATGAGGTGGGATGGGCAAGCGGTCGACGCCGACGACGGTGCATTGCCGGGGCTGGAGCGCGCCGGGCTCGTGCGCAGCGTGCAGACACCCGAGTTCGACGGCATCACCTTCCACGAGGTGCTCTGCAAGAGTGCGCTGAACAAGATGCCTGAGGAGTCGCAACTGCCTTTCCGCTTCACTGTCAACGCTTTTCGCGGATGCTCACACTCGTGTCGCTATTGCTTCGCACGGCCCACCCACGAATACCTCGACCTCGACGCGGGCCGCGATTTCGACAGTCAGATCGTCGTGAAGACCAACGTCGCGGCGGTGCTGCGCAAGGAACTGGGACGTAGGTCGTGGAAGCGGGAGCACGTGGCGCTCGGCACCAACACCGATCCCTATCAGCGAGCGGAGGGCCGGTACCGTCTGATGCCCGGCATCATTCGGGCGCTGGCCGAATCCGCCACCCCGTTCTCGATACTCACCAAGGGGACGCTGCTGCGGCGCGACCTCCCGCTGCTGACGCTCGCAGCCCAGCAGGTGCCGGTGAGCATCGGCGTGTCGCTGGCGATCCACGACCCCGACCTCCAGAAGTCGATCGAGCCGGGCACGCCCTCTCCGAAGGCGCGTCTCGATCTGATCCGGGCGATCACCGACGCCGGACTGCCCTGCAATGTGATGGTGGCCCCCGTCATTCCCTTCCTGACCGATTCGGTACGGCATCTGGACGGGCTGCTCGAATCCATCGCCGACGCGGGCGCCTCGGGTGTGACCGTCTTCCCGATGCACCTGCGAGGTAGTACCAAGGGCTGGTTCATGAACTGGCTGTCGACGGAGCATCCCGCGCTCGTCCGTCAGTACCGGCAGTTGTACGGGCGGGCGGCCTACGTTCCGCCCGAATACAAGTCGTGGCTGAAGCAGCGTGTCGACCCACTCGTCGACCGGTACGGTCTGGGTGGCGGGGCGAACCATCGGGAGGCCGGGCGCAGCGAGGCCGTCGAGTCCGATCGCGGTGAACTGGTCGGTGTCGGTCGTCCCGGACCGGCGCTCACTCTGTTCTGACGTGAACGGTCCGTCTCGGCTCGTACCATTCGGCGCCGGCAGGTTCTCCCGCCATGTTCCAGCTCCACGAGACGGTCGGTGCGATGCGCACGTAGAGACCGGGACCGACCATTCCGTCCCGTTCCACCGGCCGATCGGCCGAGCCGTAGACGCGGATGGAGCGCGCGACGAATGGCTCGAACGACACCAGGTCGTCGACGACCAGCGACACCTTGTTCCTCCCGGCCCGGATGTTCCGGAACTTGCGGGTACCGGCGACGGACGGTCCGGAACCTCCCACCCAGAAGTCCGTTCCGTCGAACTCGAAGGCGAGTGGAACCACGTCGGGTTGCCCGTCCGCGCCCACGGTGGCGACGCGGGCGATCGGCTGCGACCGCAGGTAGGCGATCTCTTCGTCCGTGAACGACATGGAAATCTCCTCTTCGATGTCAACCGATGTCCCTGTGTCGACACTAGCCAAGCGGACGAGTAACGCTCCCCGCCTTCCCGGAGACAAGGGGAGAGGGGGTTCGCCCGACGCACACCGACCGAGGAGCGTCATGCCTGTGGGAAATCTGGTTGTCCGATCGGCGGTGGTGGGTTCGCTCGCCGCGGCCGCACTGCTCGGTGCACCGGCCGCCGCCGGGGCGGATACGGTGACGCTGACCCCCACCTACACGATCGGGCACGGTCTGAACCCCGGCGACATCAGCGTGTGCGGAGGGCGGATCGACGCCCAGGCGTCGTCCGACTACCCGGAGTCGTACGGGCCGAACTACGTGCTGTTGAAGACATACTTCGTGGGCCCCTCCCGGGTCTGCCTGGTCGACGGAACCCTGCTCTGGCGCAATCTCGACACCGGTGCCTCCGGAACGAAGCAGTGGGCGTTGAGCGGGTGGGACGGTCCGGGCGCGCCGACAGCCGTGTACTTCGATCCGGGGGCGGGCCGGGTCAGCATCGAGATCACCACGAGCACCCCGAACATTCCGGGTCGGGGCGAGTTCACGGCGACCTGAGTGTCGGTGCTGCGGGTTCAGGCGAAGACGTTGTCCAGCCAGGACTTCCACGCGTCCTGCGACTTCTCCTGGTCGGCACCCGCGGCGAACAGGTGGTGCGCCGCGTCGACTGTCCCGCCGAACGCGTTCCGGCCGTAGAACCGGTACAGCGCATCGGCGGTCCGGATGCCGATGAAATGCGGCGTCAGGTAGTCGACGACGCCGTCGACGGTGCCGAAACCGGGGACGGCGACGGACACGGTGTCGCCGGCGGTCGAGGTATCGGTCAGACCGAGCGCGCCGCGGAGTGTGGCCATTGCGCCGGGACCGGTGGACGTATCCGGGCCGCCGGTCGTGATGTAGGTGGCCGCGCGGCCTGCGAAGTACTGGACGTACTGGCCGAGGCTGTGAAGGTAGAACGTGGTGTGCTTGTCGGCGCCGTCGTACTGCGCGTCCCAGTCGTCGGTGAAGATGCCGCTGTGGACGTAGCGCAGCGCCGCGGTGCTGCCGTCGCGGGCCTCGATCAGGTATTCGAGGGCGTTGAACCAGCCGTCGGGACCTTCCTGGCGCACGGCGAACTTCCGCGGCGGCTCCCACGCGACGACGGTCGGGTCGTCCGGTCCCTCGCTGCCGACGCCGGGATCGAGTTCGGAGGGAAACATCCACCCGCCGGTGCCGCTGGTGACGGCGGCGAACACGTCCTCCGGAGTGGCGTTCAGGACGACCTCGCGGCGAATCTCGAAGTTCTCGGACATGGCTAGCTCTCCTCGTGACGGTTGTCGGGTGACTTCGCTTGCTCGGACGGTGTTTTCAGGCTGGGGTGCAGTGCGACGACGAGTCGGTGTCTGCGGCCGTTCGGGGCGTTCTCGTCGTGGTATCGGGCCACCAGGTGCTTCACGGACTCGCCGAGTTCGTCGGCGAAGGCGGACCGGTCGGCCGCGGACGCGAACCGGATCTCGCTGTCGATCGCGTAGGTGGCCAGCGGCTGACGCGCCGCGGTGGCGCCGGCGATCAGCTCGCCGACCTCACGCACCAGGCGAGCGGCCAGTGCCACCAGCCAGCGGGCCGACAGTTGGTCCGGCGACCGGTCGGGATCGGGTGCGAGGGCGGCGAACGCGGCGGGGGAGATGACGTACGACGCCGCGGTGGCCTGGAAGACCCGCTCGGTGACGTTGCCCTTCTTGCGTTCCTCGACGAGTTCGACGAGGCCGTGCTCCTCGAGCGCCCGCAGGTGGTAGTTGGCCTTCTGTCGCGTCAATCCGACCGTCGCGGCGATGGAACTCGCCGAACCGGGTTCGGCCAGCGCCGCCAGGAGCCGTGCCCGGACCGGGTCCAGGGAGATCTCGGCGGCGGCCGCTTGATCGATCACTGCTACGTCCAACATGCGTCAACTGTCGCACCGACAGTAAATTCTGTCAAGACAAAAATAATTGTCGGGTGTCGAGTGGTCAGCGCAGCGCGGGCGGGTTGTTCAGATCGCGTGCCGAATAGGTGTCGCAGGCCTGGACCTGACCCGTCCGGTACCCGGTGGCGAACCACTTCTGGCGCTGCTCCGAGGAGCCGTGCGTCCAGCCCTCGGGATTCACCCGGGCGCCCGCGGACTGCTGGATCCGGTCGTCACCGACCGACGAGGCGGCGGAGAGGGCGTCGTCGATGTCGGTGTCGGTGAGGGTGTTCAGGAACGGCGGCCCGCCGTCGGGGCCGGGGAGGGTGTCGGCGTAGTGGGCCCACACGCCCGCGTAGCAGTCGGCCTGTAACTCGGTTCGCACCGCGGCCGAGTCGGCGCCCCGCGGGTCGGCCTGAGCCCGCCCGATGTCGCCGAGCTGGTTCTGGATGTGATGGCCGAACTCGTGCGCCACGACGTACTCCTGTGCCAGCGGTCCGCCGCTGGACCCGAAGCGGTCGACGAGGAGCTGGAAGAAGCTGGTGTCGAAGTACGCCGTCGAGTCGGCCGGGCAGTAGAACGGTCCGACGTCGCTGGTGGCGTTGCCGCAGCCGGTGTTGACCGAACCGGAGAACAGCACGACCTCTGGCGGCACGTACGCCGTGCCGGTCTGTTTCGCGAGCTCCTGCTCCCACACGGAGTCGAGACTGCCTGCAGTGAACACCACTCGGCAGTTCACGTCGCGGTTGGCGTCCGCGCCGGTCTCGCATCCGGCGAGGCCGGCGCCGGAATTCTGGCCGGCGGAATCGGTGGTGCCGCTGAGGCCGCCGAGCAGCGAGCCGGGATCGCCGCCGAGGAGCAGTGCGAGGACCAGCACGATCAGACCGCCGGCGCCGCCGCCCATCGCGAACTTGCCGCCGAGACCACCGCCGCCCCCGCCCCCGACCGACACCCGGCCGGAGTCCATTCGGGCGCCCTCGTTGAAGGTCATGTGTCGTCGCTTTCTCGTCAGTTTTCCGGTGCGTGCCGATCGAGGCTCGCACGTGAAGCGGGTATGCGTTTCCGCTCACGCACGGTGTCTCCGTAGGATCTCAGCCAACGAAGTAGCTTGCCCCATGTTTCGAAAGGAATCCCGTGCTGCGCACACATCTCGCCGGTTCATTGCGAGCCGAGCAGGCCCAGCAGACCGTAACCCTCACCGGTTGGGTTGCCAGGCGTCGTGATCACGGCGGGGTGATCTTCATCGATCTACGTGACGCGTCGGGTGTCTCCCAGGTGGTGTTCCGGGAGGGCGCCGCCGCCGAGCAGGCTCACCGTCTGCGCGCGGAGTACTGCGTCAAGGTGACCGGTGTGGTCGAGGTGCGTCCCGAGGGCAACCAGAACTTCGAGATCCCCACCGGGGCCATCGAGGTCAACGTCACCGATCTCGAGGTCCTCAACGAGAGCGCGCCGCTGCCGTTCCAGCTGGACGACCAGGCCGGTGAGGAAGCGCGCCTGAAGTACCGCTACCTGGACCTGCGCCGTGAGGGCCCAGGTCACGCCATCCGGTTGCGGTCCAAGGTCAACGCCGCGGCACGCGCCGTGCTCGCGCACCACGAGTTCGTCGAGGTCGAGACGCCCACGTTGACGCGGTCGACGCCGGAGGGCGCCCGCGACTTCCTGGTTCCCGCGCGACTGCAGCCGGGCAGCTTCTACGCGTTGCCGCAGAGCCCGCAGCTGTTCAAGCAGCTGCTCATGGTCGGTGGCATCGAACGCTACTACCAGATCGCGCGCTGCTACCGCGACGAGGACTTCCGCGCGGACCGCCAGCCCGAGTTCACCCAGCTCGACATCGAGATGAGCTTCGTCAACCAGGACGACGTCATCCTCCTCGCCGAGGAGGTGCTGTCGTCGTTGTGGAAACTGGTCGGGCACGAGATCAAGACGCCGATCGCGCGGATGACGTACGCGGAGGCGATGCGTCGCTACGGTTCCGACAAGCCGGACCTGCGTTTCGGTGTCGAACTGGTGGAGTGCGCCGAGTTCTTCAAGGACACCACTTTCCGGGTCTTCCAGCAGGAATACGTCGGCGCGGTGGTCATGCCCGGCGGTGCGAGCCAGCCGCGTAAGCAGCTCGACGCCTGGCAGGAATGGGCGAAGCAGCGCGGGGCCAAGGGCCTGGCGTACGTGCTCGTCGGCGAGGACGGCACGCTCGGCGGACCGGTGGCCAAGAACCTCACCGACGCCGAACGCGAGGGGCTCGCCGCGCACGTCGGCGCGAAGCCGGGCGACTGCATCTTCTTCGCCGCCGGTGCCACCAAGTCGTCCCGTGCGCTGCTCGGCGCCGCGCGTGGCGAGATCGCCCGCAAGCAGGACCTCATCGACCCGGACGCGTGGGCGTTCGTGTGGATCGTCGACGCACCGCTGTTCGAGCCGACCGCGGACGCCACCGCGAGCGGCGACGTCGCGCTCGGCTACAGCGCCTGGACGGCGGTGCACCACGCGTTCACCTCGCCCAAGCCGGAGTCCTTCGACACGTTCGACACCGATCCGGGTTCCGCGCTGGCGTACGCCTACGACATCGTCTGCAACGGCAACGAGATCGGTGGCGGCAGTATCCGTATCCACCGCAAGGACATTCAGGAGCGAGTGTTCAAGGTGATGGGCATCTCCCACGAGGAGGCCGAGGAGAAGTTCGGCTTCCTGCTCGACGCGTTCGCGTTCGGCGCCCCGCCGCACGGCGGCATCGCGTTCGGCTGGGACCGCATCACCGCGCTGCTGGCCGGTGTCGACTCGATCCGTGAGGTCATCGCGTTCCCGAAGTCGGGCGGCGGCGTCGATCCCCTGACCAATGCTCCGGCTCCGATCACCGCGCAGCAGCGCAAGGAGTCCGGGGTGGACGCCAAGCCGGAGCCGAAGGGCGAGGCCGCGGCGGCCAAGCCCGACGCACCCGCAGCCAAGTAGGCGGGCCCGCCGGCGCGATCTGCCGGCAGGACTCGATTGACCGGACGACGCGGAACAGCCGGGGGACACGATGTTGCACCTGCGAGTGATCTGTCCGGCCGAGCGCACCGAGGACGTCCTCGGTGTGCTCGCGGCGGAACCCGGCGCCACCCACGTGGTGGTGCTGCGCGCCGCCGCGATCGACCCCGCCGGTGACGCGATCCAGACCGACGTGGCCCGCGAGGCCGCGAACGACGTGATCGACGCGCTCGAGGCCCTGGGAATCGACCGCACCGGTGCGATCACGGTGGAGCCCGTCGAAACGGTGCTGTCGAAATCCGCACACGACGCGGAGAAGGCGGCCCCGGGTGATCCCGCGGACAGCGTCGTGTGGGAGGAACTGGTCAGCCGGACGCGCGAGGAGTCGACACTCAACGGCACCTTCCTCGCGTTCCTCACCATCGCCTGCCTGCTGGCCGCGGTGGGTGTGGTGACCGACTCGCCGATCACCGTGGTCGGGGCGATGGTGGTGGGACCGGAGTTCGGTCCGCTCGCCGCGCTCGCCGTCGCGCTGATGCGGCGCAAGCTCGGTCTGGCCCGGCGGTCGCTGATCGCCCTGCTCTTCGGTTTCCCGTTCGCGATGGCGGCGACGCTGGTCGCGACGCTGCTGATGGAGCGGGTCGGCTGGATGGAGTTCGAGAGCATCGAGTCCCTCGACCAGGTCGATTTCATCTACCGGGTCGGACCGCTCTCACTGATCGTCGCGCTCCTCGCCGGCGCGGCCGGCATGCTCGCGCTCGTGTCCGCGAAGTCGGCGGCACTCGTCGGCGTCTTCATCTCGGTCACCACCGTTCCCGCGGCGGGATTCGCCGTCGTCGCGGTCACCGTGGGCGAATGGCGCGTGGCGGCGCTGGCGGCGCTGCAGCTCGGTGTCAACATGGTGGGCATCGTGATCGCAGGCGTCCTGGTTCTGGCACTGCGATTGCGCAGCGGAGGCGATCCCCGCCGGCTCCTCGAACAGGCGCGGAAAGAGCGCTCGCCGGCACAGAGGCGGAGGGCCTGATGATCGTCTCACCGCACGACGGCGCGGGCTACGACGAACTCTTCGGCGACGGCGGCGACGTCCGGGAACCGTGGGCGGAGTTGGCGCAGGACTTCACGGGCGGCGGACCGGACTCCGTCCGCCGCCTGCAGTCCCGCATCCGGCTTCTCGTCGACAATCACGGGATCACCTACAACCCCCTCGACGGATCGGACGCCCCGACCGCGCCGCCGCGGTGGGAGATCGACGCGGTCCCGCTGATCGTCGCGGCCGAGGAGTGGGAGCAACTCGCGGCGGGCTTCGTGCAGCGTTCCCGCCTCCTCGACGCGGTACTGGCCGATCTGTACGGACCGATGGCGCTCGTCCGGAGCGGCGCCGTGCCGGCGCGCACGGTGTTCGGGCACCCGGGTTACGTCCGTGCGGCGCACGGCATCACGGTGCCGGGCCGCCATCAACTGTTCCTGCACGGACTCGACGTCGGCCGCGGGGCGGACGGCACGTTCCACGCGTTGCGCGACCACACGCAGTCCCCGGCAGGCGCCGGCTACGCGATGGCGGACCGCCGCGTCGTCGCCCGGGCGATGCCCGGCATCTACGAGACCGTGGGCCCGCGCCCGCTGTCCTCGTTCGCCCAGTCGATGCGGCTCGCGGCGATCGACGCCGCCCCCGCGGGCACCGAGGACCCCCTGGTCGTGGTCCTCAGCCCCCGTACCCGGTCCGAGGCGGCGTTCGATCAGGCGTATCTCGCGACAGTCCTCGGCTTCCCGCTCGTGGAGAGCGCCGACCTGGTCGTCCGCGACGGCCATGTGTGGATGCGCTCCCTCGGCAATCTGGAACGTGTCGACGTCATCGTCCGGCGGGTGGACGCCGACCTCGCCGACCCCCTCGACCTCCGGCCCGACTCCCGGTCCGGCGTGGTCGGGCTCGTCGAGGTGCTGCGACGGGGAGCGGTGACCGTCGTCAACCCCCTCGGCAGCGGAATCCTGGAGAACCCGGCCCTCACCCGGCTGCTGCCGGACCTGTGCCGTCGTCTCTTCGACGAGGACCTGCTGCTGCCGTCCGTGCCGAGTTTCTGGGGTGGCGACCGGTCGGAGCTGTCGCACATCCTCGCGAACGCCTCGTCGATGGTGCTGCGCGCGGTGCACAGGGGTTCGCCGATCGTGCCCGCCGAGCTCGGTGCCGCCGACCGGGACACCCTGCTGGACCGGGTGCGGGCCGAACCCGAGCGGTGGGTCGGGCAGATCGTGCCGGACCCCTCGTATGCGCCCGCAGCCGACGGATCCGGGGACGTCTTCCTCGCACCGGTCGGGATGCGGCTGTTCGGTGTCGCGCAGCAGGTGGGATTCACCCCGATGGCCGGAGGTCTCGGCACGTCCCTCGTTCCCGGGGCCGAGCGCGGGGACCGGCGCCATGCCGGCGCGAAAGACGTCTGGATCCGGCTGGCCCAGCGCACCGCGTCCACCGATCCGGGGGACGGCGCCGACCGTGACGGGGAAGCGCTGCCCACGTATGCGGCGACGACGTCCGATCTGATGACGTCGCCGCGCGCACTGACCGAACTGTTCTGGATGGGCCGGTTCGCCGAGCGCGCCGAGGGTGCGGCACGCCTGATGATCGCCGTCGGCGAGAAGTACCGCGACTACCGCCTGCGACCGTGGCTCGCGGGCGGAGGAAGCCTCCCGGTCCTGCTGGACACGGTCTTGCGGGTCGCCGACGCCGGAAACCGCCCGGAGGGGCCCGGTCGCGGTGCCGAGTCCGGCTCGGATCCGGTCGCCGACCAGCTGCGGGTGCGCTCGGAATTCCGTTCGCTGACGATCGACCCCGACCGGGACGGGTCGCTCGCGCACGCGGTCCGCGGCGTCGAGCAGGCCGCGCGGGCCGTGCGCGGGCAACTGTCGAACGACATCTGGGCCGTCCTCAGTTCCGTCGAACGCGTGCTCGGACAGGTCGCTGCCGACACGGTCGACGACGGGTCCGTGCTGTTCGAGGCGCAGTCCGCGGTGCTCGGCGGGATGCTCGCCCTGTCGGGAGTCGCCGCGGAATCGCTGGTCCGGGACACCGGCTGGCACGTCATGGACATCGGCAAGCGGATCGAGCGGGCATCGACGCTGACTGCGCTGGTGGAGTCCACGCTGCGGCGGAGAACGGATCCGGCGACCGAGCGGGCGGTGATCGAATCGCTTCTCGTCGCAACCGAGAGTTCGGTCGTCTACCGCCGCCGCAATCGGAGCATTCGCCCGGCCGCCGTGGCCGAGTTGCTGCTGTTCGACGTGAAGAACCCGCGGTCGCTGGCGTTCCAACTCGAGGCGCTCCGCGCGAATCTGGCCGCACTGCCGGACGCCTCGGGTGCGTCGCGTGCGGAGCGGCTCGTCGAGTACATGGTCAACACCGTGCGCCGCGTCGACCCCCTTCGACTCGAATCGGTGGACGCGAACGGGTCCCGGAAGGAGCTGGGTGAGCTGACGACCACGATGCGCGCGCTGCTGAGCGAACTGTCCGACGTGATGCTGAAAGGTCAGCTGTCGCTGCCGGGCGGCACCCAGCCGCTGTGGGGCAGCGGGACGACGTGGAGCGCCTCGCAGGGAGGGGTTCCCGCATGACCGGCGTGTCGCCCCGGACGGACGAGGCAGCGGAACGGCCGGTGCTGCGCCGATACAAGATCACCCACCGCACCACGTACACGTACTCGGGGCCGGTGTCCTCGTCGTACGGCCGGGGTTACCTCCTGCCCCGCGACACCGAGGAACAGCGGTGCGTCAGTTCCGTCGTCGACATCTCTCCGGTCCCCGCGGACCGCTCCACCGGGTCCGACGTGTACGGCAACCGGGACCTGTACTTCCAGGTGAGCACCCCGCACGAGGAACTGGTCGTGGCGGCGGAGTCCGAGATCGAGGTCTACGGTCCGGACAAGACCAGGCTCGCCGCCGCACCGGCGAACGCGCCGTGGGAGTTGTCCCGCCCCGTGGGAACCGAGGGGGCGATGGCGCAGGAGTTCGTGCTGGACCTCGAACCCCCCGAGATCAGCGATGCGGTCCGCGAGTACGCGGCGCCGAGTTTCCCGCCGGAACGGCCCCTCGTCGACGCGGTGGTCGATCTCACCACGCGCATCCACCGCGACTTCCAGTACAAGTCGGGGTCGACGTCGGTCTCCACGCGTGTCGCGGAGGTGCTGGAGAAGCGGTCGGGGGTGTGCCAGGACTTCGCCCGGCTCGCCATCGTCTGCCTGCGGTCGCGCGGACTCGCGGCCCGGTACGTGTCCGGCTATCTGGCGACGCAGCCGCCGCCCGGCAAGGAACGGATGATCGGCGTCGACGCGACCCACGCCTGGGCCGCCGTGTGGATGCCGGGGGACCGGTGGCTCGCCTTCGACCCCACCAACGACCAGCTGGTCGACGAGCGGTACACCGTGGTCGCGTGGGGTCGGGACTACGCTGATGTGCCGCCGCTGCGGGGTGTCATATACACAGAGGCACGAAACAGCACCATTGCGGTGTCGGTTGACGTCGCGCCCATGGAAGTGCTCGCGCCGGATCAGCCGAAATGCTGAAATTCATCCGGGCTTCCGGTGGAGGACTCGATGATCCGTGTCACTAGCAGGTAAGTTGGTCCGCGATGACTGCAATACTGGCAGACCCCGTTTCAGAGGTAGTTGCCGCAGCCGAGAAGCTGCTCACCCGTCGCACAGG
Source organism: Rhodococcus sp. LB1 (assembly GCF_001583455.1). Lineage (NCBI taxonomy): Bacteria > Bacillati > Actinomycetota > Actinomycetes > Mycobacteriales > Nocardiaceae > Rhodococcus > Rhodococcus sp. LB1. The sequence continues at coordinate 13,575 of NZ_LTCZ01000053.1, forward strand.
GGCACCCGTGACACTGGTGGATCCCGTGGATCTCGGCGGTAGTGGCCGCACCATCGTGCTCCGTGTGCGCGTGGCGGAGAATCCGTTCTCCCTGCCGCGGACGTTGGTGATCAAGCAGGTCCGCGAGGAGTCCGGGGTGTCCGGCGCGCGGGCCGTCGATCCCGACGATCTCACCGGCGACAGCCGCAGCGCCTTCCTTCGGGAGGCCGTCTCGTACCAGTTCGCGACCGCGCTGGCGACGGACAGCCGCCCCGGAGCCGAACTGCTCGCATCCGACCTCGACGCCCGGCTCCTCGTGCTCAGCGACCTCGGGGACGCCACCCCGATCAGCGCCCTCCTCGAGCACTCCGACTCCGACACCGTCACCAACACCCTGATGGCGATGGCCCAGGCACTGGGGCGCATGCACGCGGCCACTGTGGGCCGCGAGGAGGACTTCACCGCGCTGCTGCGCCGAGCCGAGGTGGCGCACTGCGACGACACCGTGGCCGAGCAGGTGGAGCGTGCGGTGCCCGCCGTGCCCGGCCTGCTGTCCGAGATCCTCCGCGTCGACGTCTCGCCGGACCTGACCGATCAGGTGGCGCGCGCCGCGAAGCTGTTCGAGAGCGGCCGGTTCCGGGCGTTCAGCCCCTCCGACCTGTGCCCGGACAACATCATCGTCAACGACGAGGGGGTACGGTTCCTCGACTACGAGTGGGGCGGCTTCCGCGACGCCATGCTCGACATCGCGTACGCGCTGGTCTCGTTCCCCGGCTGCCTGTGCAGCATCGACCTGTCCGAGGACCGGACACAGGCGATGATCGAGGCCTGGCGCGCGGAGGTCGTGGGGATGTGGCCCGCGCTCGCCGACGACAACGTGCTCGCCGCCCGCATGGTCGAGGCGCAGCTGATCTGGGTGTGGCTCAGCACCTACCTGTTCCTGCCGGAGAACCACACGCGGATCGCCGCCGTCCGCGAGCACCACCTGTCCGTGCCGCGGTCCGAGGCGCTGACCCAGCGCTGGGACAAGCTGGCGCGTTCGGCGGATCACGCCGGGAACACGGTGGTCGCCCACCACGCCCGCGTCATCGCCGACAAGATCCGGGGACTGTCCGTCAGCTGACCCGCGGTCCGGCCGGACTGGGTCGGACGGTGCGGTTCCAGTAGCGTCGAACTTGTGAGCGATCTTTTCGGTTCGGATGTCGGCGAGGACGAGTCGGCAGGCCTGTTCGAGACGGCGCAGCCCGACGAGGCGGCGGCCCCGCGATCGGTTCCCGGTCCGGTGACGGTCGACCACCACGCACCGCTGGCCGTGCGCATGCGTCCCCGCACGCTCGGCGAGGTGGTCGGGCAGCAGCATCTCCTGGGCCCCGGTGCGCCGCTGCGACGACTCGTGGAGGGGTCGGGGGCCGCGTCCGTCCTCCTGTACGGTCCGCCAGGCACGGGCAAGACCACGCTGGCGTCGCTGATCTCGGGGGCCACCGGCCGCCGCTTCGAGGCACTGTCCGCGCTGTCCGCCGGGGTGAAGGAAGTGCGCGGCGTCATCGAACTGGCACGCCGCCGCCTCCTTGCGGGCGAGCAGACGGTGCTGTTCATCGACGAGGTGCATCGCTTCTCCAAGACCCAGCAGGACGCCCTGCTGGCGGCGGTGGAGAACCGGATAGTGCTGCTCGTTGCCGCCACCACCGAAAACCCCTCGTTCTCCGTGGTGTCCCCGCTGCTGTCCCGCTCACTCGTCCTGCAACTGCAGTCGCTGACGGCGGACGACATCGAGAACCTCCTGGAGCGGGCCCGCACCGACGAGCGGGGTCTCGGCGGGGAGATCGAGATCGCGGGTGACGCGATGGATCATCTGGTGCGCCTCGCCGCCGGCGACGCCCGCCGGGCGCTCACCGCGCTCGAGGCGGCGGCGGGCGCTGCGCTCGACCAGGCCGGTGACGCGGACCGTCCGGTGCTGCTGGACCTCGCGACCGTGGAGGCGAGCGTCGACAAGGCGGCCGTCCGCTACGACCGCGACGGCGATCAGCACTACGACGTGATCAGCGCCTTCATCAAGTCGATCCGCGGTTCGGACGTCGACGCCGCCCTGCACTACCTGGCGCGGATGCTGACCGCGGGCGAGGACCCCCGCTTCATCGCGAGGCGCTTGGTGGTCCATGCCAGCGAGGACATCGGGATGGCCGACCCCACCGCGTTGCAGACCGCGACCGCCGCCGCGCAGGCGGTGCAGCTGATCGGTATGCCCGAGGCCCGCCTGGCCCTCGCGCAGGCCACGATCCACCTCGCGACCGCTCCCAAGTCGGGGGCCGTCATCGCCGCGCTCGGCGCCGCGATGGCGGACGTCGCCGCCGGAAACGCCGGACTCGTCCCGCCGCATCTGCGCGACGGCCACTACGCGGGGGCGGCGAAACTCGGCAACGCCGTCGGGTACCGCTATCCCCACGACCATCCCGACGGGGTACTGGCGCAGCAGTATCCGCCGGACGAGCTGGTCGGCGTCGACTACTACCAGCCCACCACTCACGGCGGTGAGCGGGACATCGCGGGGCGCGTGGACAAATTGCGCGCCATCGTCCGCGGCACGAACCGTCAGGGTGGCCGGTTAAGCTGAATGTTGCCGAACCGCCGGGTGTGCCCGGCTGCCCGGCGACCGCACCCCAGCGGCTGGACCCCCGGTTCGACCCTGTAGTTCGACCCATCGTTGCCCTCGAGACAGACAATAAGGATCACTGACGTGCAGACCCACGAGATTCGCCGGCGCTTCCTCGACCATTTCGTCAAGGCAGGCCACACCGAGGTACCCAGCGCCTCGCTGATTCTCGACGATCCGAACCTGCTGTTCGTCAACGCCGGGATGGTGCAGTTCGTGCCGTTCTTCCTCGGCCAGCAGACGCCGCCGTACCCGAGGGCGACCAGTGTCCAGAAGTGTGTGCGCACCCTCGACATCGAGAATGTGGGCATCACCACACGGCACAACACGTTCTTCCAGATGGCCGGCAACTTCTCGTTCGGCGACTACTTCAAGCGCGACGCGATCAAGCATGCATGGTCGCTGCTGACCTCGAGCGTCGACGACGGGGGTTACGGCTTCGATCCCGAGCGCATCTGGGTGACGGTCTACCTCGACGACGACGAGGCCCGCGACATCTGGCGCGACGAGGTCGGCGTTCCCGAATCGCGAATCCAGCGCCGAGGCATGGCCGACAACTACTGGTCCATGGGCATTCCCGGCCCCTGCGGCCCGTGCTCGGAGATCTACTACGACCGCGGCCCCGAGTACGGCAAGGAAGGCGGCCCGGAGGCCGACGAGGACCGCTACATCGAGATCTGGAATCTCGTGTTCATGCAGAACGAGCGTGGCCTCGGCATCAGCAAGGACAACTTCGAGATCCTCGGCCCGCTGCCGAAGCAGAACATCGACACCGGCATGGGCGTCGAACGCGTCGCGTTCCTGCTCCAGGGCGTCGACAACGTGTACGAGACCGACCTCGTGCGCCCGGTCATCGCGAAGGCCGAGGAACTGTCGGGCCGCAAGTACGGCGCCGTCCACGACGACGACGTGCGCTTCCGGGTGATCGCCGACCACGCGCGCACCGCCGCGATGCTCATCGCCGACGGTGTGAACCCCGGCAACGACGGGCGTGGCTACGTCCTGCGCCGCCTGCTGCGGCGCATCGTCCGGTCCGCGAGGCTGCTCGGCGCCGACAAGCCCAGCATGCGTGAGTTCATCACCGTCGTCCGCGACACGATGGCACCGTCGTACCCCGTCCTCGACACCGACTTCGGCCGCATCGAGACGGTCGCGGTGGGGGAGGAGACCGCGTTCCTCAAGACCCTCACGTCCGGCTCGAAGCTGTTCGAAGGCGCCGCCGAGTCGGTGAAGGCGTCCGGTAAGTCGACGATCGGCGGCGACCAGGCGTTCGCACTCCACGACACGTACGGTTTCCCGATCGACCTGACCCTGGAGATGGCCGCCGAGGCGGGCCTGACCGTCGACGAGGAGGGCTTCCGCACGCTGATGGCGGAACAGCGGCAGCGCGCGAAGGACGACGCCCAGGCCCGTAAGCACGCGCACGCCGACCTGACCGTCTACAAGGAACTTCTCGATCGCGGACCCACCGAGTTCACCGGATTCCACGAATTGGTCTCCGAGGCACACGTTCTCGCGCTGATCTCGCAGGGGCAGCGGGTCCCCGTCGCGACGGCCGGCCAGGACGTCGAGGTCATCCTCGACCGCAGCCCCCTGTACGCGGAGGCGGGTGGACAGATCGCCGACCTCGGTACCCTCACGGGCCCGGGACTGCGGGTGAAGGTCAACGACGTCCAGAAGATCGCCAAGAAGCTGTGGGTCCACAAGGTGACCGTGCAGGAGGGTCAGCTCACCGAGGGTGACGTCGTGCTCGCGCAGGTCGACGCCGCGTGGCGCAAGGGTGCCACCCAGGGGCACTCCGGCACGCACATGGTGCACGCCGCGTTGCGGCAGGTGCTCGGCCCCAACGCGGTTCAGGCCGGCTCGCTGAACAAGCCGGGCTACCTGCGTTTCGACTTCTCCTGGCAGGGCGCGCTGACGGAAGCGCAGAAGCAGGACATCGAGGTCGTCGCGAACGAGGCGGTGGCCGCCGACTACTCGGTGAACACGTTCGTCACCGACCTCGACAAGGCGAAGTCGATGGGTGCGATGGCGCTGTTCGGCGAGAACTACGGCGACGAGGTGCGGGTCGTCGAGATCGGCGGACCGTTCTCGATGGAGCTGTGTGGTGGAACTCACGTGGGTAGCTCCTCGCAGATCGGCAACGTCACACTGCTCGGTGAGCAGTCCGTCGGTTCCGGTGTGCGTCGCGTCGAGGCCTACGTCGGGCTCGATTCGTACCGGTACCTGGCCAAGGAACGCGCGCTCCTCGCCGGTCTGTCGTCGTCGCTGAAGGTGCCCTCGGAAGAAGTGCCTGCCCGCGTCGAGGCGCTGGTGGAGCGACTTCGGGTGGCGGAGAAGGAACTCGAGCAGACCCGCGCGCAGGCGGTCCTCGCCGCGGCGGGCACGTTCGTCGACAAGGCGCAGCGGGTCGGGCCCGTGCTGCTGGTCGCGGACTCCGCCCCGGCCGGCGTCGGCGGCAACGACCTGCGTGGGCTCGTCACCGACATCCGCGGCAGATTCGGCACCCAGCCCGCCGTGGTCGTGCTGCTCGGCGACGTCGACGGCAAGGTTCCGTTCGTGGTGGCCGTGAACAAGGCGGCACAGGAACTCGGCCTGGCGGCCGGCGACCTCGTGAAGGGATTCGGTCCGAAGATCGGCGGCCGCGGAGGCGGAAAGGCCGACATGGCCCAGGGTTCCGGCTCCGACACCAGCGGAATTGCGGCCGCCCTCGACGCTGTCCGGGGACAAGTGGCGGACAAGGTGGGGAGCCAGTAGCAGTGGATCACGCGGAACAGGGTCCGGATCGACCGGGAGTCGACGACCCTGGGCGTGGTCGGCGCATCGGCATCGATGTGGGCAGCGTCAGGATCGGCGTCGCGTCGAGCGACCCCGACGGGATCCTCGCCACCCCCGTGGAGACGGTGCCCCGGTCCAAGGAGCGGGGACCCGACGCGCCGGATATCCGGCGCATTGCCGACATTGTCGAGGAATACGAGGCCGTGGAGGTTATCGTCGGTCTGCCGCAGACCTTGCGGGGTGAACGGGGGAAGGCCGCCTCGATCGCTACTGTGTTCGCGAAGCGATTGCGAAGGAAGGTCGACCCGATACCGGTGCGGATGGCGGACGAACGTCTGACGACCGTCACGGCCGCGCGGGCGCTTCGCGAGAGCGGTGTCAGTGCGAGGGGCCAGCGTCCTGTGATCGACCAGGCTGCGGCGGTGGCGATCTTGCAGGGATGGTTGGACGAGCGGAGCGGGTCGGTGAACGCAGGGGATTCAGGTAGGGACGTGCAGCTACCGGAGGGAGGCCAGTGAGCAATCATCGCCGACCCTCAGGTGAGCGACCCGAATTCCAGTACGTCCCCCGCGAACCCCGACGGCACCGCTACCTCGACGAGGACGACGACCAGGTCGACTACGCGCCGCCCCCCGAGGACGACGACGTCGTCACCACGGGCAGGCACGCGGTGGTGTACGACGACCGTGTAGTCGACGAACCCCACGCCGACTACGCGGACCCGGTGTACGAGCAGCCGGTGTACGAGCAACCGTTCGACCCCGAGCCCGTCTACGAGGACGGATACGGTCCCCGCTCGTACGGCGACGCCCGCGCCTACCGCGAACCGGCAGCAGACGACCACGCGTACGACGACTACGCGTACGTCGACGAGCCCGTACGTGTCGACGAACCGTACGAGGCCCACGCCTATCCCGACGACGGCTACGACACACCGCCCCACGAGCCCGATGTCGCGTTCGCGGAGGCCGAGACGCAGATAATCTCGGCGATCCCCGAGGAGATCCCGCCGTCGCGCGCCCACGCCCGCACGCAGGCCCGCCGCCGCAAACAGGCCGAGGGCCGCGCTCGCCGAGGGAAACTGTTCGGCGCCCTCGCGGCCGCGACGGTCCTGATCGTGCTGGTCGGCATCGTGTTCGTCGGCGGCAAGATGTTCTTCGGCGGGCCCGACGCCCCCGCGGACTACGCGGGCCCGGGTGGTCCCGAAGTGGTCGTGCAGGTGCATCCGGGCGACACCGCCGAGGAGATCGCCTCCACCCTGGCGGAGCGGGACATCGTCGCCAGCGGATCGGCCTTCTTCAACGCCGCAGTCCAGAGCAATGCGATGAACTCGGTGCAACCCGGCTTCTACAGCCTCTCGACCCAGATTCCGGCGGACGACGCCGTGCAGGAACTGGTCGACCCCGCCTCCCGTGTCGGGCAGATGATCATCTCCGAGGGCAGGCAACTCCACGACACCACCGATGTGCAGACCGGGGCCAAGAAGAAGGGGATCTACACGCTGATCTCCGAGGCCAGCTGTATGGGTGACGCCGGCCAGGAGCAGTGCATCAGTTACGACGACCTCAACGCCGCCGGTGCGGGCGACCTGTCCGCGCTCGGGGTGCCCGACTGGGCGAAGGACGCGGTCGCCGGTGTTCCGGACCGGGACCGTCAGCTCGAGGGACTGATCGCCGCGGGAAGCTGGGACTTCGATCCGACCGCCGGCCCCGCCGCCATACTCCAGCGACTGGTCACGGACAGTTCCGCGAGTTACGAGAAGACCGGAATCCTCACCGCGGGCAACCAGGTCGGCCTCACGCCGTACAAGATGCTGATCGCGGCGTCGCTGGTGGAGCGGGAGGCGATGCCGGACGACTTCTCGAAGGTCGCTCGCGTCATCCTCAACCGGCTCGCGGTCAACCAGGCGCTGCAGTTCGACTCGACGGTCAACTACGCGCTCGACACCACCGAACTGGCGACCACCGACGCCGACCGCGCACAGGTGACACCCTGGAACACGTACGCCAGCCCCGGGCTGCCTGCGACGCCGATCTCCTCGCCGAGCATCGGGGCGTTGCAGGCCGTCGAACAACCGGCGCCGGGCGACTGGATCTACTTCGTGACGGTCGATTCGAAGGGCACGACCCTGTTCACGAAGAGTTACGACGAACACCTGGCCAACATCGACCAGGCTCTCAACAACGGGATTCTCAACAGTGGACGATGAAGTGGTGACCGCACGCAAAGCTGCGGTGCTGGGCAGCCCGATCGCGCATTCGCGCTCGCCGCAACTGCACCTCGCGGCGTATCGGGCGCTCGGTCTCACCGGATGGACCTACGACCGGATCGAGTGCGACGGGGAGCGGCTGCCCGGCCTGGTGTCCGGGCTCGGCCCGGAATGGGTCGGTCTGTCCGTCACGATGCCGGGCAAGATCGCCGCACTCGAATTCGCGTCCGAGCGCACCGAACGGGCCGTGGCGATCGGCTCGGCGAACACCCTCGTCCGTATCGAAGGTGGCTGGCGTGCCGACTGCACCGACGTCGACGGGGTCAGCGGTGCGCTCACCGCGGGTGGTGTCGGAACCATCGCGGGCGCCGAGGCGGTCGTCGTCGGCGCCGGGGGAACGGCCAGGCCCGCGCTCGTGGCGCTCGCCGACATGGGCGTGAAATCCGTGACCGTGGTGGCACGGGACGCGGGTCGCGCGGCAGGTGCATTGGGGTGCGCAGAATCGGTGGGGCTCGACGTCCGGCTGCTCGGCTTCGACAGCCCGGAACTCGGTGCCCGGTGCGCGGCGGCGTCCGCGCTCGTCAGCACCGTTCCGTCCGCGGCGATCACCGAGTACGCGGACCTTCTCGGGCGGGCGCCGTTCGTGCTCGACGCGATCTACGACCCGTGGCCGACCCCGCTGGCCGCCGCGGTCGAGGCGGCCGGCGGCACCGTCGTCGGCGGGCTCTCGATGCTCCTGCACCAGGCGTTCGGTCAGGTGGAGCAGTTTACCGGTCGCCCGGCGCCGCGCGAGGCGATGGCGGCCGCTCTGGGCTAGTTGTCCACAGGCCGGACCGCCGTCCACAGGTCGATTGTCGTGCCAGGTCACGGTGATCGACACCGTGACCCGGTCATGCATGCTGCTCGGTATGTGGTGGCTGATCGCGGCGAGTGTGGTGGCAGGTGCGGGTGCGGGATGGGCAGCCCGCCGGACGGCCTGTCTGTTCGTGGGCACGGTGCGGCCGGGCTGGTGCGAGGCGGTGTGCGCCGTCGGCGTCGCCGTCACGGTGTGGGCCGCCTCCGCCGCATCCGCCCCGTGGGTGCTGCCGTGTGCGCTCGCGTTCTGGTGGTGGTGTGTGAGTCTCGCCGCCACCGATCTGTGTGCGCGGAGGCTGCCGAACCTACTGACCCTGCCCGGATTCCTCGCGATCGTCGTCGGCGGTGCGGCGACCGGATCCGCGGCCGCCGCCGTGATCGGCGGGTTCCTGCTGGCGGCGGCGTATCTCGCCCTGTACCTGGGCGCACCCGGTGCGGTCGGTGCGGGTGACGTGAAACTCGCACTCGGAGTCGGCGCGGCTGCCGGGCTGGCCGGGGGAGAGGTCTGGGTGCTCGCGGCCGGGCTCGCGCCGGCGCTGACAGCGCTGGCGGGCTGCATCGTCCTCGCCGTCCGGCGTTCGCCGCCGCCGCTCCCGCACGGCCCTGCCATGTGTGCCGCGACACTGGTTGCGCTGTTCGCCGCGCACGTCACCTGAACGAGTCCGCGCCCGGCACGCGGTTGGGAGGACCACCGTCACTGCCGGGCGCGGCGACATGGAAGGATATTGGGCGTGCTGCGCTGGATAACTGCCGGAGAATCCCATGGTCCCGCCCTCGTCGCGATGCTCGAGGGGATGGTCGCGGGCGTCGAAGTGACGTCCGAGGACATCTCGACCCAACTCGCGCGACGCCGCCTCGGCTACGGCCGCGGTGCGCGGATGAAGTTCGAGGCCGACAAGGTCACCATCGTCGGTGGCGTGCGCCACGGGCGGACGCTCGGCGGACCGATCGCCGTCGAGGTGGGCAACACGGAATGGCCCAAGTGGGAAACCATCATGTCCGCGGACCCGGTGGACGCCGAACTGCTCGCCGATCAGGCGCGGAATGCGCCGCTCACCCGCCCGCGCCCCGGTCACGCCGACTACTCGGGCATGCTCAAGTACGGATTCGACGACGCCCGCCCGGTTCTCGAACGCGCGAGTGCGCGCGAGACCGCGGCCCGGGTCGCGGCCGCGACGTTCGCCCGCAGCTTCCTCCGCCAGGTGTTCGGCGTCGAGGTGCTGTCCCACGTGATCTCCATCGGCGCGTCCGCCCCCTACGTCGGCCCAGAACCCACCGCGTCGGATCTGGCGGCGATCGACGCCAGCCCGGTACGTGCCTTCGACAAGGCCGCCGAGGAATCGATGATCGCCGAGATCGAGGCCGCCAAGCGTGACGGCGACACCCTCGGCGGTGTCGTCGAGGTCGTCATCCACGGTCTCCCCGTGGGTCTCGGATCGTTCATCAGCGGCGCGGACCGCCTCGACGCCCGTCTCGCGTCCGCCCTGATGGGAATCCAGGCCATCAAGGGTGTCGAGGTCGGCGACGGCTTCGAGACCGCGCGCCGTCGCGGCAGCCAGGCGCACGACGAGATGCGTCCGGGCCCGGACGGAATCCTGCGTTCGACCAACCGCGCGGGCGGTCTCGAGGGTGGCATGACCAACGGGGAGGCGCTCCGCGTTCGCGCGGCGATGAAGCCGATCTCGACGGTTCCGCGCGCACTGGCCACCGTCGACATGTCGACCGGTGAGGAGGCCGTGGCCATTCACCAGCGGTCCGACGTGTGCGCGGTGCCCGCCGCCGGTGTCGTGGCCGAGGCGATGGTCGCGTTGGTCGTCGCCCAGGCGGCACTCGAGAAGTTCGGGGGCGACTCGGTTGCCGAGACGACCGCCAACTACGAGCGTTACGCGTCGGGCGTCGCAGCCCGGCTCGCGCGATGACCAGCCGGTCTGCCGTCGCGTCGGGGCGGTGACGGATGATGGCACCGAAAGCCGTACTCGTCGGCCCCCCGGGAGCGGGTAAGTCCACGATCGGGCGGCGCCTCGCGCAGGCCCTGGACCTTCCGTTGTTCGACACCGACGTGGCGGTCGAGGAAGAGGCGGGACGCACGATCGCCGAGATCTTCGTCCAGGAGGGCGAACCCGCCTTCCGCGCGCTCGAGGAAGAGATCGTCCGGAAGGCCATCGAGAGCCACGAGGGGATCGTGTCGCTCGGCGGTGGATCCATCCTCTCCGAGCGCACCCGGGAATTGTTGAAGGGCCACACCGTGATCTATCTCGAGATCAGCGTGGCCGAGGGGCTCAAGCGCACGGGGACCAACACCGCGCGCCCCCTTCTCGCCGGTGGCGACCCCCGCCAGAAGTACACCGAGTTGATGCGCAAGCGCCGACCGTTGTACCGGCAGGTGGCGTCCATCCGGATACGCACGGACGGTCGGAGCCCCGCCCGTGTGGTGCAGCAGCTGGTGGCGAAACTCGCCGAGTGATGGGCGACCCCGGCGGAGTCGCCGAGTGATGGGCGACCCCGGCGGAACAGAGACATCCGAGAATCTCGGACAAGACGGAGCGGAGCAGCAGACAGTGACCGAACCGGTACGCGTACAGGTGCAGACGGCGAACCCCTACCCGGTCATCATCGGGCGCGGATTGCTCGGCGAGCTGGTGGACGAACTCACCGGCACGAGGACGGTGGCGATCTTCCATCAGCCGCCGCTGGCGGAGACGGCGGAGGCGGTGCGCGCGGCGCTCGCCGAAAAGGGAATCGATGCGCACCGCATCGAGATTCCGGACGCGGAGGACGGCAAGGATCTGGCTGTGGCCGGCTTCTGCTGGGAGGTCCTCGGCCGGATCGGGCTGACCCGCAGCGACGCCGTGGTCAGCCTGGGCGGCGGCGCGGCCACCGACCTCGCCGGGTTCGTCGCGGCGACGTGGATGCGCGGTGTGCGCGTGATCCACGTGCCCACGACGTTGCTCGCGATGGTGGATGCGGCGGTCGGCGGCAAGACCGGCATCAACACCGAGGCCGGCAAGAACCTGGTGGGTTCCTTCCACGAGCCGTCGGCGGTGCTGATCGACCTGGCGACGCTCGAGACGGTGCCACGCAACGAGATCGTCGCCGGGATGGCGGAGGTCGTGAAGACCGGCTTCATCGCCGACCCGGTGATCCTGGATCTCATCGAGAAGGACCCCGAAGCCGCTCTCGACCCCACGGGAACCGTTCTGCCCGAACTGATCCGGCGGTCCGTGGAGGTCAAGGCCAAGGTCGTTGCCGCCGATCTGCGCGAGTCCGATCTGCGCGAGATCCTCAACTACGGGCACACCCTCGGGCATGCGATCGAGCGGCGTGAGCGCTACCGCTGGCGCCACGGTGCGGCGGTCGCCGTCGGGCTCGTGTTCGCGGCCGAGCTGGGGCGTCTGGCGGGACGCCTCGACGATGCGACGGCGGATCGGCACCGCACCATCCTGGAACTGGTGGGTCTGCCCACCACGTACGACGCGGACGCGTTCGGCCAGTTGGTCGAGGGAATGCAGACCGACAAGAAGAACCGGGCGGGCGTCCTGCGGTTCGTCGTCCTCGACGGGCTCGCGAAGCCCGGACGGCTCGAGGGTCCGGACCCGTCTCTGCTCGTGGCCGCGTACTCCGCGGTGGCGCGGGAAGAGAAGCCGGGCACCGGCGGTGCCGTCCTGCTGTGACGTAGCGGCACGAAAGCGAGACGCGGCGCTGGTCGTCGGTGGTGCGCTTCCCGAGGTCGACAGGATCCTGCCACCCGGTGTCCCCGCCCTGCGGCTGATCGAGGTCGGACGTGTCCTCGCGGTAGTTGTGCACCGGTTCGAACACCGCCGTGTCGGCGTCGGACCCGGCGTAACCGGTGTCCGCGGTCTGCTCGTAGGCCTGGCCTGGGTAGTTCTGTCCGTAGCCCTCGTCGTCGGCGACGGCTGCTGCTGCGGTTCCCCCCGCTGCGGCCCCTGCGGCCGTGCCGACGCCGTGCACCGCCGGCCGACGCTCGCTGCGGTCCTTCTGCGTCTTCCTGGACTCGCGGCTGACGAAGAACCGGCCGAGGAACACGGCGAGCATGGCCGGCACGAAGATCAGCAGGACCGTGAACGCGGCCCCCGACGTGATCTCGAAGAAGAACGAGTTCTGGGTGACGTTGAGGGACGGAATCAGGTTGGCCAGCCAGCTCCCCACACCCGCGACGATGCCGCCGAGCAGGGCCGCCTTCAGCCACAGCATCGTCAGGTCGGCGCCGTCCTCCGGCTCGGGGTTCCGGCGACGGTCCCGGATGCCGTCGATGCCGGCCCAGATCAGTGCCACGAACACGACGATCAGCAGTGCGAGCCATCTCAGAGCGGAACCCTGAAGGGGCCACTGTGTGATCGACACACCGAGGATCACACGAACGAAAACATGTATCAGGGCCATGCCGAGGCCGCGTACCACCCACGCATTCATGGGCACAGCGTAACGAGCGGGTTTTCACCCGTGTGGTCTAACCCACACGGGCGCGCTCTGGAACCTGTTCTCTCCACCGGACGGGTGCCGTCGATCCGCGCCCTCCGGGTGACGATTTGCCGGTACGTTTGACGACATGCCTGCTGATCATGGTTCGCGGCGCGCGGCGCTGCGCGCGGCCCTCGCCGCCCGGGATCTCGACGCGCTTCTGGTGACGAATCTGGTGAACATCCGCTATCTCACCGGGTTCACCGGATCCAACGCCGCCCTGCTCGTGCACGCCGCCGACGCCGAGGGCGCCGAGGAGCGCACCGTCATCTGCACCGACGGCCGCTATCTCACGCAGGTCGGGGAACAGGTTCCCGATCTGCGGGCCGAGATCGCCCGTGCCAGCGCCGCGCACCTCATCGAATCGGTGGGGCGGCGGAGTCCGTCCTCGCTGGCGTTCGAGAGTCACGTCGTCACGGTGGACGAGTTCGCGGCCTGGTCGGTGCTCGCGCCGGACGCGCGGCTCGATCCCGTTCCGGGTCTCGTCGAGGAACTGCGGATGGTGAAGGACGATTTCGAGGTCGGCTTGCTGCGGGCGGCGTGCCTGGCCGCCGACTCCGCGCTCGCCGAGCTGATCGAGCGTGGTGGCCTCCGCCCCGGGCGCACCGAGAAGGAGGTGGGCCGGGAACTCGAGGCGCTGATGCTCGCGCACGGTGCCGACGGCATCTCGTTCGAGACCATCGTCGCGGCGGGCGCCAACTCGGCGATCCCGCACCATCGCCCGACCGAGGCGGTGCTCGCCGGCGGTGACTTCGTGAAGCTGGACTTCGGCGCCGAGGTCGGCGGGTACCACTCGGACATGACCAGAACGTATGTCCTGGGGCAGGCCGCCGACTGGCAACGGGACGTGTATGCGCTGGTCGCGCGGTCGCAAAAGGCTGGACGGGACGCGCTGCGCCCGGGCGCGGAGGTGTCCGCCGTGGACGGTGCCGCCCGCCGGGTCATCGAAGACGCGGGCTACGGAGAACTGTTCCTGCACGGGCTCGGACACGGCGTCGGCCTGGAGATCCACGAAGCTCCGGGAATCGGCAAGCTGGGCACCGGTACACTTCTGGACGGTGCGGCGGTGACCGTCGAGCCGGGCGTGTACTTCTCCGGGCGCGGAGGCGTGCGGATCGAGGACACGCTCGTGGTTCGTGAGCAGGGACCGGAGCTGCTCACACTCACCACCAAAGACCTGACTGTCGTGTAGACGGTTTCGACCTTATCGAGGAGACGCGAAGCAAGTGGCTTCCACTAGTGATTTCAAGAACGGCCTGGTCCTGCAGATCGAGGGCCAGCTGTGGACGATTACCGAGTTCCAGCACGTGAAGCCCGGCAAGGGTCCCGCGTTCGTGCGCACCAAGTTGAAGAACGTGCTCTCGGGCAAGGTCGTCGACAAGACGTTCAACGCCGGCGTCAAGGTGGACACGGCCACGGTCGACCGCCGCGACATGACGTACCTGTACCACGACGGCACCGACTACATCTTCATGGACGGCGACACCTACGACCAGATCTCGATCAGCGAGGCCACCGTCGGCGACGGCGCCCGCTTCATGCTCGAGAACATGGCCGTGCAGGTTGCGACGCACGAGGACGTTCCGCTGTTCGTGGAACTGCCCGTCACCGTCGAACTGGTGGTCCAGCACACCGATCCCGGTCTGCAGGGCGACCGCTCCACCGGTGGCACCAAGCCGGCCACCCTCGAGACCGGTGCCGAGATCAACGTTCCGCTGTTCATCAACACCGGCGACAAGCTGAAGGTCGATTCCCGCGACGGCAACTACCTCGGGCGTGTGAATTCCTGAGTGTCCGGTACGCATAAGAAACTCGGCGCACGGCACAAGGCCCGCAAGCGCGCCGTCGATTTCCTCTTCGAGGCCGAGGCGCGAGATCTCGATCCGGTCGATCTCGCGACCGAACGCGCGGACCTGTCCGGTAAGGACGATTCCGTGGCACCGGTCGCTCCGTACACCGTCACCGTGGTGACCGGGGTCGCGGAGAACCTGGACCGCATCGACGAGGTGATCTCGTCCCACCTGCAGGACTGGACGCTCGAGCGGCTGCCCGCCGTCGACCGCGCCATCCTGCGCATCGCCGTGTGGGAGCTGTTCCACGCCACCGACGTGCCTCCGGTCGTGGCCGTGGACGAGGCGGTGGAGCTGGCCAAACAGCTGTCCACCGACGAGTCGCCGGGTTTCGTGAACGGCATCCTCGGTCAGGTCGTGCTGGTGGCCCCGCAGGTGCGGTCGGCTGCGGCCGCGACGTCGCGGCGCGCCGAGACCGCCGGCGGCGAGTCGACCGACGCAGGCTCGTAAGTTCGTGTCCCGCTGCGGGCCCGCGACGGCGGGCCCGCAGGTCAGGGGTCCGGGCCTGGCGCAGTCGACGCGCTGATAAGCTGTCCGCGTCAGGCATCCTTTAACGATCCGTCCAGTGAGGCGGAGAAGGAGGTCGTTGTATGCGCGTGCCCGAAGGGTCTCGCCCCGCCGGGGAACCGGCGGATTCAACACCAGAGTCGTCCCCGTCCGTCGAACCCGCACGCGAGCTGCTGTCCGCAGCCGATGTGGGACGGACCATTGCGCGAATCGCGCACCAGATCATCGAGAAGACCGCGCTGGACGCCGCCGACGGTGACGCGCCGCGTGTCGTCCTGATCGGCATCCCCACCCGGGGCACGACGCTCGCCGCGCGCCTCGCCGGGAAGGTCGAAGAATTCTCCGGGGTGCGCCCATCGGTCGGCTCGCTCGACATCACCCTGTACCGCGACGACCTGCGCACCAAACCGCACCGTCCCCTCGAGCGCACGTCGGTGCCCGAGGGCGGTGTCGACAACACTCTGGTCGTGCTCGTCGACGACGTGCTGTTCTCCGGCCGCACCGTCCGCTCGGCGCTCGACGCCCTCCGTGACCTCGGGCGGCCGCGCGCCGTTCAGCTCGCCGTCCTCGTCGACCGTGGGCACCGCGAACTGCCGCTGCGCGCCGACTACGTGGGCAAGAACGTGCCCACCGCCCGCACCGAGGACGTCAAGGTGCTCCTGAGCGAACACGATGGCCGCGACGCGGTCATGATCTCCGGGGGGAAGAGCTAAGTGAAGCACCTGTTGTCGATCGCGGACCTGACACGGGACTCGGCTGTCGAACTCCTCGACGAGGCCGAACGCTTCGAACAAGCCCTCCTCGGACGTGAGGTGCGGAAGCTCCCGACGCTGCGCGGCCGGACGGTCATGACCGTGTTCTTCGAGAACTCGACCCGGACCCGCGTGTCGTTCGAGGTCGCCGGGAAGTGGATGAGCGCCGACGTCATCAACGTCAGCGCCTCGAGTTCGTCGGTGTCCAAGGGCGAATCCCTCCGGGACACGGCGATGACGCTGCGCGCTGCCGGCGCCGACGCTCTGATCGTGCGCCACCCCGCGTCGGGTGCGGCGCACCAGATCGCGAAGTGGACCGGGCATCAGGACGACGGCGGACCGGCGGTCATCAACGCCGGCGACGGTACCCATGAACATCCCACCCAGGCGCTGCTCGACGCGCTCACACTGCGTCAGCGTCTCGGCGACATCGAGGGCAAGCGCATCGCCATCGTCGGCGACATCCTGCACAGCCGGGTCGCGCGGTCGAACGCACTGTTGCTGTCGATGCTCGGCGCCGAGGTGGTCCTCGTCGCGCCGCCCACGCTGCTCCCCGTGGGGGTGTCCACCTGGCCGGTGTCGGTGGCGCATTCGCTGGACGCGGAGCTTCCCGGCCTCGACGCCGTCCTCATGCTGCGCGTGCAGGCGGAACGGATGAACGGTGGGTTCTTCCCGTCCCAGCGGGAGTACTCGATCAATTACGGCCTGTCGGAGAAGCGGCTCGCGCTGCTTCCCGAGCACGCGGTGGTGCTGCACCCCGGTCCGATGCTGCGCGGCATGGAGATCGCGTCGGCGGTGGCCGATTCGACGAGAACCGCCGTGCTGCAGCAGGTGACCAACGGTGTGCACATGCGGATGGCGGTGCTGTTCCGGCTGCTGGTCGGAGCGGAGGAAGTTGCGGGATGAGTGGTAGCGGGATGAGTGACAGTGCAGTGACAGGAGAGACAGTGCTCATCAAGAACGTGTTGCTGTACGGCGAGGGTGAGCCCACCGACGTTCTGCTCGGTGACGGCGTCATCGTCGCCATCGGCGCGGACGCGGGCAAGGACAGCGCGCCGGACGTCGAGGTGATCGACGCGGCGGGGCAGATCCTGCTCCCCGGTTTCGTCGACCTGCACACGCACCTGCGTGAACCCGGCCGCGAGGACACCGAGACCATCGATTCCGGTTCGGCCGCCGCCGCGCTCGGCGGGTACACCGCGGTATTCGCGATGGCCAACACCAGCCCGGTCGCCGATTCGGTGGTCGTCACCGATCACGTGTGGCGCCGCGGCCAGGAAGTCGGGCTCGTCGACGTACACCCCGTCGGCGCCGTCACCGTCGGGCTCGAGGGCAAGCAGCTCGCCGAGATGGCCACGATGGCGTCGGGAATCGGCCGGGTGCGCATGTTCTCGGACGACGGCCACTGCGTCTACGACCCGCTGATCATGCGCCGGGCGCTCGAGTACTCGAGTTCGCTCGGGGTGCTCATCGCACAGCACGCGGAGGAACCGCGGCTGACCGTCGGCGCCGTCGCGCACGAGGGCCCCACCTCCGCCCGGCTCGGGCTCGCGGGCTGGCCGCGCGCCGCCGAGGAATCGATCGTCGCCCGCGACGCGCTGCTCGCCCGCGACGCCGGGGCGCGTGTGCACATTTGCCACGCCTCCACCGCGGGCACCGTCGAACTGATGAAGTGGGCACGCGGCCAAGGCATTTCGATCACCGCCGAGGTCACCCCGCACCATCTGCTGCTCGACGACACCCGGCTCGAGACCTACGACGCCGTGAACAAGGTGAATCCGCCCCTGCGGGAGGCGAGCGACGTCGCCGCGCTCCGGGCCGGACTGGCCGAGGGGATCATCGACTGCGTCGCGACCGATCACGCACCGCACGCCGAGCAGGACAAGTGCTGCGAGTTCGCGGCCGCCCGACCCGGAATGCTGGGTCTGGAGACCGCTCTGTCGATCGTCGCGCAGACGATGGTCCGCACGGGCCTGCTCGACTGGCGCGGCGTCGCCCGGGTGATGAGCGAGCGGCCCGCCGAGATCGTCGGACTCGACGACCAGGGTCGCCCGATCGAGGTCGGCGAGCCCGCCAACCTCGTGCTGATCGACCCGGACGCCGAATGGACGGTCCACGGCCCCGATCTCGCCAGCGTCGCCCACAACACGCCGTACGAGTCGATGACTCTGCCGGCGCGGGTGACCACGACGATCCTCCGTGGCCGGATCACCGCGAGCGACGGCCAGGCCCGCGTCCCGGTGCGAAACGGCAGGGGATGACGGTGGAGAGAATTCTGTGGGTAGTCGGCCTCGTCGCGTTCTGGGCGCTGGCCATCTTCCTCATGTACATCGGGTGGCGCGGTCGTGCCCGCCGTCAGGCCGACCGGGTCGGGCAACTTCCCCCCGTGCCCGCGCACCTCGGCGAGCAGACGATCGCCCCGGCCACCGGACTGTACGTGGGCAGCACCCTGGCCCCGAGCTGGCAGGACCGGATCGCGGTCGGCGACCTCGGTTTCCGGGCGACGGGGGAAATCTCCCGATACGCAGCCGGGATCCTGCTCGAACGTGACGGAGCGTCGGCGATCTGGATCCCGCAGGACGCGGTCCGCGCCGTGCGCACCGAGCGCGGTCTCGCGGGCAAGGTCATGAGCAAGGACGGCGTCCTCGTGATCCGGTGGGAACTGCCGACGGGCACCGAGATCGACACCGGTTTCCGGAGCGACGACAAGTCCGTGTACCCCGCCTGGGTCAGCGCAGGGGAGCCGGACGGCAAGACAGACAGTGAAGATTCAGCGAATGCGGCGAGCTCTGGTGAGGTCGAGCAGAACGGAGAGAACGCATGAGCGGCTACGACACCGACTCTGCAGTACTGGTCCTCGAGGACGGACGGGTATTCCGGGGCACCACGTTCGGTGCCGTCGGCCAGACCCTCGGTGAGGCTGTCTTCAGCACCGGCATGACCGGTTACCAGGAGACCCTCACCGACCCCAGCTACCACCGCCAGATCGTCGTGGCCACCGCGCCGCAGATCGGCAACACCGGATGGAACGACGAGGACGACGAGTCCGTCGGTCCCACCGGCAGCAGCGCCGAGGCGAAGATCTGGGTCGCCGGGTACGTCGTCCGCGACCCCGCCCGCCGCACCTCCAGCTGGCGCGCCACCGGCTCCCTGCAGGACGAGCTCGTGAAGCAGGGAGTCGTCGGGATCGCCGGCATCGACACCCGCGCCCTGGTCCGCCACCTGCGCACCCGCGGCTCCATGCGCGCCGGGGTGTTCTCCGGCGACGCACTGGCCGACACCGACGTGCTGCTCGACCGCGTGAAGAGCCAGCCGTCGATGCTCGGCGCGGATCTCGCCGGTGAGGTCAGCACCACCAGCGGTTACGTCGTCGAGCCGACCGGGGGAGAATCGCGCTTCACCGTCGCGGCGATCGACCTCGGCATCAAGACCAACACCCCGCGCATGTTCGCCGAGCGCGGCATCCGGGTGCACGTGCTCCCGTCCAACGCGACGCTCGAGCAGATCCTCGATCTGAAGGCCGACGGCGTCTTCCTCTCCAACGGTCCCGGCGACCCGGCGACCGCCGACGGTGCCGTGCACCTCACGAAGGAAGTCATCGGGCAGGGCCTGCCGCTGTTCGGCATCTGCTTCGGCAACCAGATCCTCGGGCGGGCTCTCGGTCTCGGCACCTACAAGATGAAGTTCGGTCACCGGGGCATCAACATCCCGGTCGTCGAACACGAGACGGGACGCATCGCGATCACCGCGCAGAACCACGGGTTCGCGCTCGAGGGCGAGGCCGGGCAGGAGTTCGACACCCCGTTCGGTAAGGCCGTGATCAGCCACACCTGCGCCAACGACGGTGCCGTCGAGGGGGTCCGCCTGCTCGACGGATCCGCCTTCTCGGTGCAGTACCACCCCGAGGCCGCGGCGGGCCCGCACGACGCCGCGTACCTGTTCGACCGCTTCACCAGCCTGCTCGAGGGAGTCAAGAACTAATGCCACGCCGTACAGATCTCTCCCACATCCTGGTGATCGGCTCCGGCCCGATCGTCATCGGCCAGGCCTGTGAGTTCGACTACTCCGGAACCCAGGCCTGCCGGGTGCTGCGCGAGGAGGGCCTGCGGGTCAGCCTCGTCAACTCCAACCCGGCCACGATCATGACCGACCCCGAGTTCGCGGACGCCACATACGTGGAGCCGATCACCGCCGAGTTCGTCGAGAAAGTCATCGCCCTCGAGGCCGAGAAGGGCCACCCGATCGACGCCGTCCTCGCGACCCTCGGCGGCCAGACGGCCCTGAACACCGCGGTGGCGCTGCACGAGCAGGGCATCCTCGAGAAGTACGACGTCGAGCTGATCGGCGCCGACTTCGACGCCATCCAGCGCGGCGAGGACCGGCAGAAGTTCAAGGACATCGTCGCCAAGGTCGGCGGCGAGTCCGCGCGCTCCCGTGTCTGCTACACGATGGACGAGGTCCGCGACACGGTCGCCGAACTGGGCTTCCCCGTCGTCGTGCGGCCGTCGTTCACGATGGGCGGCCTCGGCTCCGGCATGGCCTACGACGACGAGGACCTGACGCGGATCGCCGGCGGCGGCCTCGCCGCGTCGCCCACCGCCAACGTGCTGATCGAGGAGTCGATCCTCGGGTGGAAGGAATACGAGCTCGAGCTGATGCGCGACGGCCGCGACAACGTCGTGATCGTGTGCTCGATCGAGAACGTCGACCCGGTCGGCGTGCACACCGGTGACTCGATCACCGTCGCCCCCGCCATGACGCTCACGGACCGTGAGTACCAGGCGATGCGCGACCTCTCGATAGACATCCTCCGCGAGGTCGGAGTCGACACCGGTGGCTGCAACATCCAGTTCGCCATGGACCCCACCGACGGGCGCCTCGTCGTCATCGAGATGAACCCGCGCGTGTCGCGGTCCAGTGCGCTCGCGTCGAAGGCGACCGGCTTCCCGATCGCGAAGATCGCCGCGAAGCTCGCCATCGGCTACACCCTGGACGAAATCGTCAACGACATCACCAAGGAAACCCCGGCGTGCTTCGAGCCGACCCTCGACTACGTCGTCGTCAAGGCTCCGCGGTTCGCGTTCGAGAAGTTCCCCGGCGCCGACGACACCCTCACCACCACGATGAAGTCGGTCGGTGAGGCCATGTCCATCGGCCGCAACTTCACCGAGGCGTTCGGGAAGGTGCTGCGCTCGCTGGAGACCAAGCGGGCCGGGTACTGGACGGGCCCCGAGGTGGAGGCCACCGACCTCGACAGCCTCCTGGCGGAACTGAGCATCCCCCGCGACGGCCGCGTCTACGGCCTCGAGAAGGCGTTCGCTCTCGGTGCCACCGTCGAGCAGCTGTTCGACGCCACGAAGATCGACCCGTGGTTCCTCGACCAGATCCTGCAGATCCACGAGCTCGGCGACGGGTTGCGTGAGGCGCCCGAGGTGACGGAGCGGGTTCTGCGCCGCGCCAAGCACCACGGCCTGTCGGATCGGCAGATCGCGGCCCTGCGCCCCGAGATCGGCGGCGAGGACGCCGTCCGGGCGCTGCGTGAGCAGTGGAACGTCCACCCCGTGTACAAGACGGTCGACACCTGCGCCGCCGAATTCGAGGCGAAGACGCCGTACCACTACTCCACGTACGAACTCGACCCGGCGGCCGAGTCCGAGGTGGCCCCGCAGACCGAGCGTCCGAAGGTCCTGATCCTCGGTTCCGGACCGAACCGCATCGGTCAGGGCATCGAGTTCGACTACTCCTGCGTCCACGCCGCACTGACGCTGTCGGAGGCCGGTTACGAGACGGTGATGGTCAACTGCAACCCGGAGACCGTCTCCACCGACTACGACACCGCCGACCGCCTGTACTTCGAGCCGCTCACGTTCGAGGACGTGCTCGAGGTGTACCGGGCCGAGTCGCTCTCGGGCACCGTCGCCGGGGTGATCGTGCAGCTCGGCGGTCAGACCCCGCTGGGCCTGGCGAAGCGGCTGAAGGCCGCGGGTGTGCCGATCGTCGGCACCAGCCCGGAGGCGATCGACCTCGCGGAGGATCGCGGCGAGTTCGGCAAGGTGCTGGTCGAAGCCGGTCTGCCCGCTCCCAAGTTCGGCACCGCCACCACGTTCGCCGGGGCCCGCGAGATCGCGGCCGGCATCGGGTACCCGGTGCTGGTGCGCCCGTCGTACGTCCTCGGTGGCCGCGGCATGGAGATCGTCTACGACGAGGCGTCGCTGGAGAGCTACATCTCCCGCGCCACCGAGATCTCCGACGACCGGCCCGTCCTGGTCGACCGGTTCCTGGAAGACGCCATCGAGATCGACGTCGACGCGCTCTGCGACGGCTCCGAGGTGTACCTCGGCGGTGTGATGGAGCACATCGAGGAGGCCGGCATCCACTCGGGCGACTCGGCCTGTGCGCTGCCGCCGATCACCCTCGGCCGCGCCGACCTGGAGAACGTCCGCCGCTCCACGGAGGCGCTCGCCAAGGGCATCGGCGTCAAGGGCCTGCTCAACGTCCAGTACGCACTGAAGGACGACATCCTGTACGTCCTGGAGGCCAACCCCCGCGCCAGCCGCACCGTGCCGTTCGTGTCGAAGGCGACGGCGGTGCAGCTCGCCAAGGCGTGCGCCCGCGTCATGCTGGGCGAGTCCATCGCCGATCTGCGTGCGAGCGGTGTGCTCCCGGCCACCGGCGACGGCGGTTCGACCCCGGCGGACGCGCCTGTCGCCGTGAAGGAGGCCGTGCTGCCGTTCAACCGGTTCCGGCGCGCCGACGGCACCGGGGTGGACACCCTGCTGAGCCCGGAGATGAAGTCGACCGGCGAGGTCATGGGCATCGACGCCGACTTCGGCACCGCGTTCGCGAAGAGCCAGACGGCCGCGTACGGCTCGCTGCCCACGTCGGGGTCGGTGTTCGTCTCCGTCGCCAACAAGGACAAGCGATCGCTGATCTTCCCGGTCAAGCGGCTCGCCGACCTGGGCTTCCGGATCCTGGCCACCGAGGGAACTGCGGCGGTTCTCCGCCGGAACGGGATCACCTGCCAGGAGGTGCACAAGCACTCCGGCGAGAAGCTGGAGGCGGGTGAGCGCACCATCGTCGAGACGATCCGCGACGGCGAGGTCGACATGGTGATCAACACGCCGTACGGCAACTCCGGACCGCGCGTCGACGGCTACGAGATCCGCAGCGCGGCCGTCGCCATGAACATCCCGTGCGTCACCACCGTGCAGGGTGCGTCCGCCGCGGTGCAGGGCATCGAAGCCGCGATCCGCGGCGACATCGGTGTCCAGTCGCTCCAGGCGCTGCACGCGCGGCTGCGGTCGCCCGCCGTGGTCGTGGCTCCCGCGACCGGGTCCGCGTCGTCGTGAGCGGACACCATCACCACCACTCCTGGGTGCATCGGCTGACGTCGGCGGTCGAGCACCGGGGGCGGTTGTGCGTCGGGATCGATCCGCATCCGGGACTGCTCGAGGCGTGGGGGCTGCCCGTCTCCGCCGAGGGGCTGGAGACGTTCGCGGAGATCTGCGTGGAGGCCTTCGTCGGTGAGGTGGCCGTCGTGAAGCCTCAGGTGGCGTTCTTCGAAGCGTACGGCTCCGCCGGGTACGCGGTGCTCGAACGCACCATTTCGGTCCTCAGAGAGGCAGGGACGCTCGTCGTCGCCGATGCCAAGCGCGGGGACATCGGGTCGACGATGGCGGCGTACGCGCAGTCCTGGCTGGGTGCGCAGTCGGCTCTGTCGTCCGATGCCGTGACGGTGTCGCCGTATCTGGGGTTCGGGGCGCTCGACCCGGCGATGTCCCTGGCGGCGGAGCAGGGCCGCGGGCTCTTCGTGCTGGCCCGGACGTCCAATCCGGAGGGCGGCGACCTGCAGGCGGCGCAGACCGCCGGGGGAGTGTCCGTGGCCCAGTCCGTGGTGGACGCGGCGGCCCGGCACAACGACGCGCAACCCGGTCTGGTGGGTCTGGTGGTGGGTGCGACACGCGGACACGGCCTGGATTTGTCGAATTTTTCCGGACCGATTCTCGCGCCCGGTCTCGGCGCCCAGGGCGCGACTCCCGGTGATCTCGCCGACATTTTTCCCGATTCTCGAAAACTGTTGTTGCCGAACAGTT
This sequence comes from Rhodococcus sp. LB1, assembly GCF_001583455.1. NCBI lineage: Bacteria > Bacillati > Actinomycetota > Actinomycetes > Mycobacteriales > Nocardiaceae > Rhodococcus > Rhodococcus sp. LB1. The sequence continues at coordinate 37,727 of NZ_LTCZ01000053.1, forward strand.
CTCGTGGTGTTCTCGGTGCCGGACCGTCGGTGACGGCACTGCGTGAAGCGGCCGTCAAAGTCCGCGACGAGATCGAGTCCGCACTCTCATAGCCCACCCGAATCCGGCTCTGACCTCGGGGGGTGGGTTCGCAATCGGCGCCGGGCGTGAGTACGGTCGCTATCGCTGCTGGTTATCCAGTGGTTTGGACTATTTGCCAACGACGAGACGGAGGAACCGTGGCCCTTCCCCAGTTGACTGATGAGCAGCGCGCTGCTGCTTTGGAGAAGGCAGCTGCTGCCCGCAAGGCCAGGGCTGAGCTCAAGGAGCGCCTGAAGCGTGGTGGCACCGACCTCAAGCAGGTTCTCAAGGACGCCGAGGACGACGAGATCCTGGGCAAGATGAAGGTGTCGGCACTGCTCGAGGCGCTGCCCAAGGTGGGCAAGGTCAAGGCGCAGGAGATCATGACCGAGCTGGAGATCGCTCCGACCCGTCGCCTCCGTGGCCTCGGCGATCGGCAGCGGAAGGCCCTGCTCGCCAGGTTCGACTTCGAGGCCTGAGCACGACAGTGGTAGCTGACGCACAAGTGTCAGAGAGCAAGACCGCAGTGCGGAGGGGTCGGCTGGTAGTACTGGCCGGCCCCTCGGCCGTCGGTAAGTCCAGCGTGGTGCGACTCCTGCGTGAACGGATGCCGGAGCTCGTCTTCAGCGTGTCCGCGACGACGCGCGACCCACGCCCGGGCGAGGTGGACGGCAAGGACTACCGGTTCACCTCTCGCGACGAGTTCCAGCGGATGATCGAATCCGGTGAGCTGCTCGAATGGGCCGAGATCCACGGCGGACTCCAGCTGTCGGGAACCCCGGCCGCACCCGTCCGCCGGGCGATCGAACAGGGCAAACCGGTGCTCGTCGAGGTCGACCTCGCCGGTGCGCGGGCCGTCCGCGCCGCGATGCCGGAGGCGCTGCTCGTCTTCATGGCGCCCCCGAGTTGGGACGTGCTGGTCGAGAGATTGACCGGCCGGGGCACCGAATCCGCCGACGTCGTGGAGCGGCGTCTCGCGACCGCGAGAGTCGAGCTGGAGGCGCAGGACGAGTTCGACGAGGTCATCGTGAACGAGGATGTCAGCCGATCGTGCGACGAGTTGGTATCCTTGTTGGTTGGACGACCGGAACAGTCCGAGTCGACCCACTAGATCTCACATCAACTAGCCAGAACTATTTCAGGAGATACCGAGTGAGCAGCACCCCCGCAGTAGCGTCCGCAACACCCAGCCACGGCGCCCTGCCGGCTTACGACACCCCGCTCGGCATCACCAATCCTCCGATCGACGAGCTTCTCGCTCGCACGTCGTCGAAGTACGCGCTGGTGATCTACGCGGCCAAGCGGGCGCGTCAGATCAACGATTACTACAACCAGCTCGGTGACGGCATCCTCGAGTACGTCGGCCCCCTCGTGGAGCCGGGCCTGCAGGAGAAGCCGCTGTCGATCGCGCTGCGTGAGATCCACTCCGATCTTCTCGAGCACACCGAAGGCGAGTGAGCGGAGGATCTGCCGTGCCTGAACAGGCAGCGGGCCCGGGCTCCGGGAACGTGACGGATTCACCGGAACCGGTTCCCTCGGGGGCAGCGCGCAAGCGGATCGTCGTCGGTGTCGGTGGCGGCATCGCCGCGTACAAGAGCTGTGCCGTCATTCGGGCCTTCACGGAGGCCGGGCACCATGTGCGGGTCATCCCGACGGAGTCCGCTCTCGAGTTCGTCGGCAAGGCGACGTTCGAGGCGCTGTCGGGCAACCCCGTGCACACGGGTGTGTTCGCCGACGTTCCGCAGGTTCCGCATGTTCGTCTGGGACAGGAAGCGGATCTCGTCGTCATCGCGCCCGCCACCGCCGACCTCATGGCGCGCGCCGTGGCGGGACGCGCCGACGACCTCCTCACCGCGACGCTGCTCACCGCGCGATGTCCCGTGGTGTTCGCTCCCGCGATGCACACGGAGATGTGGGAGCACCCGGCCACCGTCGCGAACGTCGCCACGCTGCGCGCACGCGGCGTGACCGTCATCGAACCCGCATCGGGCCGCCTCACCGGCAAGGACACCGGCGCAGGCCGGCTGCCCGAACCCGACGAGATCGTCGGGTTGGCGTCGCTGCTGGTCGAGCGTCCCGACGCGCTGCCCCGTGATCTCGAGGGCCGGCGGGTCCTCGTGTCCGCGGGCGGCACCCGCGAGCCACTCGACCCGGTGCGATTCCTCGGTAACCGCAGTTCGGGCAAGCAGGGATATGCCATCGCCCGGCTCGCCGTGCAGCGCGGGGCCGAGGTCACCCTCGTCTCCGGCTACACCGCCGGCCTCGCCGACCCGGCCGCCGTCGACGTGGTGCACGTCCGCACGGCGGAAGACATGCGGGTCGCGGTCGCCAAGCACGCGCCCGGATTCGACGCCGTGATCATGGCCGCGGCAGTGGCCGACTTCCGGCCGTCGACGACGGTGGCGAGCAAGATCAAGAAGGGTGCGGGCGAGCCCGACTCGATCGCACTCACCAAGAACGAGGACATCCTCGCCGGCCTGGTGCAGTCCCGGCGGGACGGCGAGATCCCGTCGAAGACCGTGATCGTCGGATTCGCGGCCGAGACGGGCGACGCCGACGGCGACGTCCTCGCGTACGCGCGGGCCAAGCTCGCACGTAAGGGCTGCGACCTCCTCGTCGTCAACGCGGTCGGCGAGGGCAAGGCGTTCGAGGTCGACCACAACGACGGGTGGCTGCTCGGAGCCGACGGTTCCGAGTCCGCGCTCGAGCACGGATCGAAGGCGTTGATGGCGAGCCGGGTGCTCGACGCCGTCGACCAGCTGTTCCGGACACTCTGACGGAAGATCCGGCAGAGTTTCGGTGATTCGAAGGGTGTCACTCCCGCCGGGGTGGCGCTAGGGTCGTTCGCGGTATTACGCAGCTAAGCTGTTTTCAAGTGCTGTTCAGGACAACTGTCGAGAGGGAATTCTGTGAGCCAGTCCGGTAGTCGGCTATTCACCAGTGAGTCTGTGACCGAGGGGCACCCGGACAAGATTTGTGATGCGATCAGCGACTCCATCCTCGACGCGCTCCTCACCGACGACCCGCGCGCCCGCGTCGCCGTCGAGACACTGGTGACCACCGGACAGGTCCACGTCGCCGGCGAGGTCACGACCACCGCCTACGCCGACATTCCCAAGATCGTGCGCGACACCGTGCTCGAGATCGGGTACGACTCCTCGGCCAAGGGCTTCGACGGCAACTCCTGCGGCGTCAACGTCGCGATCGGTGCACAGTCCCCGGAGATCGCCCAGGGCGTCGACCACTCGCACGAGGTCCGCACCGGCGAACTGAGCGACGACGAGATCGACCGTCAGGGCGCGGGCGACCAGGGACTGATGTTCGGGTTCGCCACCACCGACACCCCGGAACTGATGCCGCTGCCGATCGCGCTGGCGCACCGCCTGTCGCGTCGTCTCACCGAGGTCCGCAAGTCCGGTGTCCTGCCGTACCTGCGCCCGGACGGCAAGACCCAGGTCACCATCGAATACGACGGTGACAAGGCGGTTCGCCTCGACACCGTGGTCATCTCGACGCAGCACGCCGCGGACATCGACCTCGACAACCTGCTGACCCCGGATCTGCGGGAGAAGGTTCTCGGATCGGTTCTCGCCGAAATCGACATGCCCGAACTCGACGTCTCGGACATCCGCCTGCTCGTCAACCCGACCGGCAAGTTCGTGCTCGGCGGCCCGATGGGTGACGCCGGCCTGACAGGTCGCAAGATCATCGTCGACACCTACGGCGGCATGGCCCGCCACGGCGGCGGCGCGTTCTCCGGTAAGGACCCCTCGAAGGTCGACCGGTCGGCGGCCTACGCCATGCGCTGGGTGGCCAAGAACGCGGTCGCGGCAGGCCTCGCGGACCGGATCGAGGTCCAGGTGGCGTACGCGATCGGCAAGGCGGCACCGGTGGGTCTGTTCGTCGAGACGTTCGGTACCGAGAAGACGGATCCGGCGCGGATCCAGCAGGCCATCACCGAAACGTTCGACCTGCGACCCGGCGCCATCATCCGCGACCTCGACCTGCTGCGTCCGATCTACGCACAGACCGCGGCGTACGGTCACTTCGGCCGCACCGACATCGACCTCCCGTGGGAGAGCATCGACCGGGCGGAGAAGCTTCGGGCAGCCGCGGGCCTCTGATCGGTAGTCACGGCGCGGCGGGCGCCGCTGCGGTAGGAGCCGCCGCGTGAGCGCGGAAAAGGTTGCGGCAGAAGTAGATCCGGTTGCCCGGGTGCTGCCGCTGCTTCCGCTAGCCCACCTCGACCGCGAATTCGACTATCTCGTTCCGAAGGACCTCGACGAGCAGGCGCAGCCCGGGGTCCGGGTGCGCATCCGGTTCGCCGGACGTCTCGTCGACGGGTTCGTCGTCTCCCGGAACGCGACCAGCGACCATCAGGGCCGTTTCGGCTGGCTCGAACGGGTGATCTCGCCCGAGCGGGTTCTGACCGAGGAGATCACCCGGGTGGTCGACCTCGTCGCCGGCCGATACGCCGGAACCCGCGCGGACGTCCTGCGGCTCGCGATCCCGCCGAGACACGCCCGGGCGGAGTCCGAGGCCGCGTCCGAGCCCCCCGAGGTGCCGGACACCGCAATCGAGACCGAGGCGTGGGACCGGTACGTGCACGGCGGCGCGTTCCTGACCGCACTGTCGGGGGAGCGTGCCCCGCGCGCGGTCTGGCAGGCGCTCCCCGGCGAGGACTGGCCGGCGCGTCTCGCGGAACTGTCGGGGCTCGTCGCCGCCACCGGGGCGAGCACCGTCGTCGTCGTGCCCGATCAGCGCGATCTCGACCGCGTGGTCGCGGCGGTGGAAAAGCTGCTGGGTAAGGACGCGGTCGTCGGACTCGCTGCCGGTCTCGGTCCGGCGCTGCGCTACCGGCGTTGGCTGGCGGCGCTGCGCGGGACGGCAAAGGTCGTCGTCGGGACCCGGAGTTCGGTGTTCGCGCCGACGCCGCGCACCGGGCTGATCGTGGTCTGGGACGACGGGGACGACAACCATTCCGAGCCGCGCGCACCGTATCCGCACGCTCGCGAGGTGGCGCTGCTCCGCGCGTACGCCAGTGGCTGCGCGGTGGTACTGGCCGGACATGCGCGCACCGCGGAGGCCCAGGCGCTGGTCGACTCGGGGTGGGCGCACGATCTCGTGGCCTCCCGGGACTCGGTGCGGGCGGCCGCCCCGAAGATCACCGCACTCGCTGACAGTGACCACGCCCTGGCCCGCGATCCCGGTGCCCGCGCAGCCCGGCTGCCCGCGATCGCGTTCGCGGCTGCCCGGGAGGCGCTCGGCGCCGGCCGGGGAGTGCTGGTTCAGGTGCCCCGGCGCGGCTACGTGCCCAGCCTCGCGTGCGGCAAGTGCCGGGCGCCCGCGCGATGCCGACGATGCAACGGACCTCTCGCGCTGCCGTCAGCGGCCGGCCCGGACGGGGCGGGGACGCCCGCGTGCCGGTGGTGTGGCGTCGCCGACGCCGCACACCGCTGCCACGCGTGCGGAGCGAAGGCGCTGCGGGCCGTCGTGGTCGGTGCCGGACGGACCGCCGAGGAACTGGGTCGCGCGTTTCCCGGGGTCGCCGTCCGGATGTCGGGGGGCACGGACGTCGTCGACGAGGTGAAGGAGGGTCCCACCCTCGTGGTGTCGACGGTCGGGGCCGAACCGGTGATGCCGGGCGGCTACGGCGCGGCGTTGCTGCTGGACGGCTGGGCGCTGCTGGGTCGTCCCGACCTGCGCGCCGCCGAGGAGACGCTGCGGCGGTGGATGACGGCGTCGTCGCTCGTGCGCCCGTTCGTCGAGGGCGGTCAGGTGGTCGTGGTCGCCGATTCGGGGATTCCGACCGTGCAGGCGCTGGTTCGCTGGGATCCGGTCGGTCACGCCCGTGCGCAGTACGAGGAGCGGGCGGAGGTCGGATTTCCGCCCGCCATCCACCTCGCGGCGATCGACGGCAGCGCGAAGGCGATCGCCGACCTCCTGGAGCTCGCCGATCTGCCGGCGAATGCGGAATTGCTCGGTCCGGTCGAGTTGCCGGCGGGGGAGCGGCTGCCGTTCACCGGCGACGCGCCGGAGCCGGCGGACGTGGAGCGGATGCTGATCCGGGTGCCCCGTGGCGAGGGAAAGCCGCTGGCCAAAGTGCTGGGAGAGGCGCAGTCGGTGCGCAGCGCGCGTAAGGACTCGCAGCCTGCCCGGGTCCAGATCGACCCCATTCGGATCGGCTAGTTCCGCCCCCGGGGTGACACAAAGGAATGGCACGGAGGTTTACCCCTCCCTGCCACTTTCACCATATAACGCACCGGGGGCCTTGCGGCAAGACCCGGGTCGTGCCGCAGAATCTCCCACCGAAGCCAAGCCTGCGGAAATCAGTTCGCGGCGTATGTGGGGGTTTTCATGATTGACGTGATCGTTGCCGGCAGCGGACCGACCGGCCTGATGCTGGCCTGCGAGTTGCGGCTGCACGGCGTGCAGGTGCTCGTGCTGGAGAAGGAGGCCGAGCCGACCAGGCATGTCCGGTCGCTGGGCCTGCACGTGCGCAGCGTCGAGGTGATGGACCAGCGCGGTCTGCTGGAGCGGTTCCTCGCGCTCGGCAAGCAGTACCCCGTCGGCGGTTTCTTCGCCGGTATCAGCAAGCCGCGGCCCGACCGGCTGGACACCGCACATCCGTACATTCTCGGCATCCCGCAGCCCGTCACCGAGCGCCTGCTGATCGAGCACGCCACCGAACTCGGCGTCGAGATCCGGCGTTGCTGCGAACTGGTCGGGCTGAGCCAGAACGAGGACGGGGTGACCGCCCTGCCGGCCGACGGCACACAGCTGCACTCGCGCTACCTCGTCGGTTGCGACGGCGGCCGCAGCACGGTGCGCAAGCTGCTCGGCGTCGGCTTCCCCGGCGAGCCCACCCGGGTCGAGTCGCTGCTGGGCGAGATGGAGGTGGCCGCGCCGCCGGAGACGCTGAACGCGGTGGTGGCTGAGGTCCGCAAGACCCACAAGGGGTTCGGCGCCGGGCCCTCCGGGGACGGGGTGTACCGCGTCGTCGTGCCCGCCGAGGGGGTGGCCGAGGACCGGTCGGTCCCGCCGACCCTCGAGGAGTTCAAGCAACAGCTGCGGGTGTTCGCCGGCACCGACTTCGGCGTGCACTCACCGCGGTGGCTGTCCCGCTTCGGCGACGCCACCCGGCTGGCCGAGCGCTACCGGGTCGGCCGGGTGTTGCTGGCCGGCGACGCGGCGCACGTCCATCCACCGCTGGGCGGGCAGGGCCTCAACCTCGGCGTCCAGGACGCGTTCAATCTGGGCTGGAAACTGGCCGCCGAGGTCAACGGCTGGGCACCGGAGGGGCTGCTGGACAGCTACCACACCGAACGGCACCCGGTAGCGGCCGACGTGCTGAACAACACCCGCGTGCAGTCCGAGCTGCTGTCCGCCGCCCCGGGTCCCCAGGCGGTGCGACGGCTGCTGTCGGAACTGATGGACCTCGAGGAGGTGAACCGGTACCTGACCGAGAAAGTCACCGCGATCGGGGTCCGCTACGACTTCGGGGAGGGGCACGAACTGCTCGGCCGCCGGCTGCGCGACATCGGGCTGAAGCGGGGGCGCCTCTACGCGCTGATGCACGGTGGCCGCGGATTGCTGCTCGACCAGACCGGCCGGCTTTCGGTGGCGGGCTGGGCAGACCGGGTCGACCACGTCGTCGACGTCAGCGAGGAACTGGACGTGCCCGCGGTGCTGCTGCGGCCGGACGGCTACGTGGCATGGGTCGGGGGAGACCAGCAGGATCTGGTCGGCCAACTGCCCAGGTGGTTCGGCGCGGCCGCCGGCTGAGCGCGAACGCCTCCGGGCTCAGCCGGCCACAGCGCCCTTCGGGTACGGGCCGACTTGACGATCGTCACAGAAATGGGTCTTGTCGGGTTCCAATTGACGATATATCGTTGATGCATCAGCGATACAGAAGGAGGCTGATGATGGAAGACTTCCATTTCGAACACAGGGGTGCCCGACGGGACCGATTCACACGCGAACGGACGGGAGGGCCCGAGGGGCCCCACCGTCACGGACACCGGCGAGGCCGCTTCGGCCCCGAGGGTGATCCCGGCTTCGGTCCGGGAATGCACTTCGGACGCGGACGCGGACGGGGTGGCAGGGGACGGCGCGGCGATGTCCGCTCCGCGATCCTGCTGCTGCTCACCGAGGAGCCGATGCACGGCTACGAGCTGATTCAGCAGATCGTCGAACGCAGCGACGGGGTCTGGAAGCCCAGTCCCGGTTCGATCTACCCCGCGTTGTCACAGCTCGAGGACGAGGGTCTGGTGCTCATCGAAAAGGTGGCGGGTCGCAAGACTGCACGCCTGACGGACGAGGGCAAGGCCTTCGTCGAAGCGAACAAGACCGAACTCGGCACCCCGTGGGACGACGTGCGGGAGAGTGTCGGCCGGCCCGCCGAGGACCTGCGGGGTCTGATCGGGTTGCTGATGGGTGCCGCGGGTCAGGTCGCCGCGGTCGGTGACGACGACCAGGTCCGGCGTGCCGGCGAGATCCTCACCGAGGCGCGGCGCGCGATGTATCGCCTTCTCGCGGAAGACGATCAGAGCGAAGCCGGCAAGGATGACACCGACTCGTAGGGCGCCACGGCTCACCGCGGGCCCGCCGACTCGGCGCGACAGCGCGTGCACATTCTGGGAAGGTTCACAGGAATGTCACGGCGAAGTCGGGAGAGATCATGAGGTTTCGGGGTGCCGGTGCGGTCGTCACGGGTGTCGTCCTGCTGATGTCCGGCGCAGTGTCCACCGCCCACGCGGACGACGCCTCACCGGCCCAGCCCGTCGTGCCCACCACGGCCGGGCTTCCTCAGAACGGCCGTAGTGCCGCCGCCGCGTATGCGCACGAGCACCCGGACAGCGCACCCGCGGGATCGAACGACTTCTCCTGCACACCCTCCCCGGACCACCCGGAGCCGGTGGTGCTCGCGCACGGCACCGACGCCAGCGCCTACGCGGACTGGGCCGCCCTGTCGCCCATGCTCGCCGCGGACGGCTACTGCGTGTTCGCGCTCAACTACGGCGGAGCACCGGGTGCCGATTCCTACGGCACCGAGGACATCGTCGCGAGCGCGGAGGAGTTCGGCCGGTTCGTCGACCGGGTCCGCGACGCGACCGGCGCCGACAAAGTGGACACCGTCGGATACTCGCAGGGTGCGAACGTCACGCGGTACTACGTCAACAAGCTCGGCGGCGCCCCGTTCGTCGACCACTGGGTCGGACTGGCGTCGCCCAGCTACGGGGGAGTGATGTACGGCCTCGTTCCGATCGTGCAGGCGCTTCCCGGCGGACCGGACTTCGCCCGCACGGTGACGTCGGTGGCCGTCAGTCAGCAGATGCAGGGCTCGCCGTTCATGAACGCCCTCAACGCGGGCGGTGACACCGTGCCCGGTGTCGCGTACACGACGATCGGGTCTCGGTACGACGAGATGATCCAGCCGTACACGAACATGGCGCTCCACGGCGCCGGGGCCGACAACATCCTGATCCAGGATCGATGCCCCCAGGACGGCACCGGACATTTCCAGGCGCCCTACGATCCGTTCGCGCTCGACCTCGTCCGGGCGGCGCTCGACCAGGACGCGACTCCGCTGGCTCGTTGCGAGTTCGTCCCGGTCGGTGCGGGTATTCCGCAGGTGATTCTCGACAGCAACAGATAGACCCACGAATGAGGCGGGG
>NZ_LTCZ01000053.1:47478-48881 GCF_001583455.1 Rhodococcus sp. LB1
CAGAGGAAGCCTGGCCCTTCAGGGCCGGGAGGAAGCTGATTCTGTCTGCGCGAGCGCGTAGCGGGGTCGCTTTCTTTCGTGGGTTCTGGTCGTTTTTGGTTGGTGATGTATTCGGCGATGATGGCGAGTGGGGCTCCACCTGCGGAGGCGGCGAAGTGGGACGGTGACCAGAAGTGATTGCGCCACAAGTATTTCCGGATGTGGTCGGGGAACTCGTGGCGCAGGTATCGAGCGGAGACGCCTTGGAGGCTATTGACCAGGGTGGAGAGTTGCACGGTGGGTGGGTAGTGGATCAATAGGTGGACGTGGTCGGTTGCTCCGCTGAACTCGGTCAACGTTGCGCCGAACTTGTCACACACCTCTGCCATGATCTGCCGGTGACATAGACCAATGGGTATCAGCAGGGAAAGGCGCAGGGTGTGAAGCGGATCGTTGTCGTGAAGCTGGCTCCCACCCCAGAGCAGTATGTGGCGCTGAAATCGACACTAGAGTTGTGCAATGCGGGGGCGAACATGGTTTCGCAGTTCGCGCACACCGCCACTGATCGACGCCCGTTCGCGCTGCAGAAACAGGTCTATGCCCAGCTCAAAGCGCGGGGGTTGTCGGCGCAACCGGCGATCCGGGTCATCAAGAAAGTCGCGGATGCGTACGCGACCCGGAAAGCGAACCTGCTTAACGGGAATTACGGCACGCCGGAATCGAAACGGTATGCGAAGGTTGCAGGTAAGGCGATCGTGTTCCGCGAGGACGCGGGCCAACCGTTTGACGATCGGTGCTTGTCGTGGCAGATCGATCGATCGACGGTGTCGATCTGGACGACCGAGGGCCGGATGCGCAACGTCGGATTCGTGTGCGCGCCGTGGCAGCTGAAAATGCTCGCCGACCGCAAAGGCGAGTCGGATCTGATTTTCCGCGACGGATCTTTCTACCTGCACGCCACCGTCGATACCGACGCACCGGATCAGGTGGTCCCCGCCGACGACCCCACCGGGTGGCTGGGCGTGGACTTGGGGATCGTGAACCTGGCGGTGACCACAGCAGATGACCCGGCCGAACTCGACGTCCGGTGGTCTGGTGGTGCGGTCACCGCCCGCCGGAAAAAGAACGAAACCATGCGGTCCGCGCTGCAAAAGGTGGGGACCAAGTCCGCGAAACGGAAGCTGAAGAAACGGCGTAGGAAGGAGACTCGGTACGCCACCGACATCAATCACCAACTCTCGAAAAGGATTGTTGCCCAAGCACAACGCACCGGTCAAGGAATCGCGCTAGAAGACCTGTCGGGGATCCGGGACCGGGTACGGCTCGCACGCAATCAACGGCAACAACTGCACTCCTGGGCATACGCGCAACTGCGTGACCAGATCACCTACAAGGCGCAAGCCGCAGGACTGCCGGTACAGGTG